>NZ_JBQQCE010000070.1:0-28256 GCF_052245645.1 Streptomyces sp. KR55
CCAGCAGCGCGCGCAGTTCGTTCTCGTCCACCAGACCGTGGCCGACCAGCACCCGCTCGAGTGCGGCGAGCCAGTGGTCGTAGTAGTGCCAACCGGCCTGTCTTTGCGCGGACATGGCCTCCCATGCGCCGATGGCGGCGATGAGTTCCTTCTGGAAGGCGTCCCAGCGGTAGTGGCCGAACTCCGACAGGGCGACGGCGACACCGAACGCGCGCCGCTGCCACTCGGCGTCGAACGTGGGCGCGTTCACGTCGGTGAAGCAGGATTCGTGCAGGGGAGCGATGGCCTCCACGGGGCCCCCTTTCTCGAGCGGGCTTTCTCGGGCGGGATTGCGGCAGGAGTCACGCGGCGGGAGACGGCACCTCGGCAATGCCGATCATCGACTCGGTAGTGACCAGGGCCGCGAGTTCCTCCTCGGTCATGCCCTCAGTTCCGGCGGGACGCCGCGGTACGACGAACCAGCGCGAGTGGCCGCTGCTGTCCCACACCCGCAACTCGACCGACGGGTCGAGGTCGAGGCCGACTTCCTTCAGCACGACGCGGGGTTCCCGGGCGGCGCGCGCCCGGAAGGTGGGGTCCTTGTACCAGTACGGCGGGAGCCCGAGCACCGGCCAGGGGAAGCAGGAGCACAGAGTGCAGATGACCAAGTTATGGACGCCCGGCGTATTGGCCACAGCCTGGAGATGCTCTCCTTCGGCGCCTGCCATGCCGACGGGCAGGTCGAGTTCGGCGATGGCGGCCGGGGTGTCGGTGACGAGCCGCTCCGCGAACCGGGGGTCGATCCAGGCGCGGGCCACGATCTTGGCGCCGTTGAGCGGGGTCATGTCGGACTCGAAGTAGCCCAGCACCTTGTCGACGGTGCCGCTGGTGATCACGCCCTTCTCGATGAGGAGGGCTTCAAGTGCCCTGACGCGGGCAGCGCTGATCGCTTCGCGGTTCTCGGGGTAGCCGAACTGGGTGGTCACTGCTGTTCCTCCGTCGCGGGTGACAGGTAGGCCTGGTAGAGCTCGCCGTAGAGGACGGCGCCGGGCTCGGCGAGTTGGCCCCAGACATCGGCCGGTTCGAAACGCACGACGTAGACCGGCATGGGCTCCCCGATCCCGTCGGGCCCGGTGGAGCAGAAGTAGGCGTAGTTGCCCTCGAAGACCCGCTCGACTGCGCCGGTACGGCCGCGCAGGTTGCCCGGAAGCCGGGTGTGGTCGGTGGGTGGTACGTCCCTGACGGTCACCCGGTCGCCGACGACGAAGGCCGGCGACTCGGCCGGGCCCCGGCGTGGGGAGTCGCCCTCGCGCAAGTAGCGCATGACCTGGTCGTCGACGCGCTCGTCGCCGCCCTCCGGAAGCGCCTGCGCGGAGTCGCGGAGGAACTCGGCGGCCTTCCCCTCCAGTTCCTCCTCGCTGATGTAGCCCTCGGAGACAAAGAAGTCGCTGATGCCGCCGAGCCACTTCTCGTAGTAGCGGTACTGGAAGTAGGCGAAGGGGTTCATCGCCTCGGCGCCCTTGCGCAGGTCAGCCCAGGTCCAAACGGACGAGAAGGCGGTGGGCACCTCATCGATGGGGTATTGGGGCAACGCCTCGCCCAGATGGGTGCTCAGGCCCATCATCGCGACATGGATGCCGAAGATCCGCCGTTCCCACTCCTCGACGAAGACGCGGGGCTCATGGGCGACGGGGCCGAGGTTCTCCAGGCCGCCCAAGTGGTGCTGAAGCTTCACAACTGCTCCTCCGGTGTGGTGCCTGCGGCTTCCGGGCGCCGGGCCATGGCCGTGCCCCAGTACTCCGACGCGATGCCGAACACAGCACCGAGGACCATGGACAACGCCGCGACGAGCGCCGGATTGTCGATCGACGCTGCGGTGATGCCGTGGCCGGTAGCGGCCACCGTGCCGACCGTGGAGGCGAAGCCCCAGACGATGGCGGGAATCCTGGACAGCAGCCCGATCCTCGATACCTGCACCATGGCGGCGCTGCCGACGCCCACCGCGATGGCTGTGACGACGGTGCCGCCGCCGAGCGCGTGGATGACCAACAGGGTCAGCGAGGCGATGACGATGCCGGTCAGATTCGAGGCCACGGATCGCAGGAGGCCGTCGGTGCCGGCGCCGAGGATGAAAAAGGATGCCCAGGCGATGAAGACGACCCAGACGGGAAGAGTGAGAACGGTCGCGGTGATCAGCGTGGCGACTCCTGCAAGGACACCGATACTGATCGACAAAGCGTCGAGTTGACGTATGGCCATACTGTTCCTCTGGAATTCTGAAGGGGAATGCACAAGCCTCGGACCTGGTGAGACGACCCGGCGAGACACCAACAGAATCTGACTGCAGTATTTCGCCGATGTTAGCGTCAGTCGACCAATTTATTTCCGGTTTCGTGGTGCCGAAATTGTCACGTGGGCACAGAAAAGCCCCTCTGGCGCATTGCAATACCAGAGGTTGCCATGAAGTAATTATCACGACTGAAGGAAGGTCGGCCGAAAAACAAAAGGAATTACTGTCCGATCGCCGCTGAGGACAGTACGGTAGGCCTGAGTCCCGGGTGCTCGGGACGTTTCGCTCGGCTTCCAGATTCGCCCCCGGCGGCGGCGGGAGCCAAGGGCAGCAACGGACACGCGAGCCACGAATCCGGACAAGTGCGGGAGTCCAGCACTCCGCGGAAGGAGGTCGGGCCCATGGGGCGGAGCTTCGGACCGGCGCAGAGCGCCACCGAGCGGACGGTCGTCTTCCTGTTGTACGACAAGGTGACCCTGCAGGACGTCGCGGCGCCACTGGAGATCTTCGCGCGGGCCAATGACTTCGGCGCCCGGTACAGGGTGCTGCTCGCCTCACCCGCGGGAGAGTCTGTCGGAACGACCGCGTTCACCCGGCTCAGTGCGGATATTCCGGTGGCCGACGCCCCCGACTCCATCGACACCCTGCTGGTGCCGGGCGGTGTGCCGGCGGACTTCACGTTCGCCCCGGGCACCCACGACATACCCGAGGAACTGACCCCGGATACGGTGCCCGAGGCGCTGGCAGCGGTCGGCGAACTCGCTCCACGAGCCTCCCGGGTCGCCTCGATCTGCACCGGAGCGTTCATCCTGGCCGCGCTCGGGATGCTGGACGGACGCCGCGCGACCACCCACTGGGCACACTGCGCGCACCTCGCCCGAAGCTATCCCCGTGTCGAGGTGGACCCGGACGCTCTGTTCGTGCAGGACGGTCCTTACGTCACCGGGGCGGGAATCAGCGCGGGAACCGACCTGGCCCTGGCGATCGTGGAGAACGACTACGGCACGGAGGTCGCCCGCCGGGTCGCCCGGTGGATGGTCGTCTTCCTGCAACGTCCCGGTGGCCAGGCCCAGTTCAGCATCTGGTCCCAGACGGGTATCCCCACCACGCGGGGACTGCGGCAGGTCCTGGACTCGGTGGTCCTCGATCCGGCCGGTGACCATTCGACCGCCGCGATGGCCGCCCGCGCCGCGGTGAGCGAACGCCACCTGGCGCGGTTGTTCCGCGACGAGGTGGGCATGACCCCGGCCCGCTATGTGGAGAAGGCCCGGCTGGAGGCGGCCAAGCTGCTGCTCGTTACCAGTGACGAGGGTCAGGAGTCCGTCGCGCGCCGGGCCGGATTCGGTTCCAAGGAAACGATGCGACGCATCTTCAGCCGTACCCTCGGAGTCTCGCCAGGCAGCTACCGAAGTCGTTTCCGCACCACAGGCATCGGCCAACCGGATCCGGAACCCCACGCGGACGTCTGACCCGCCCAAGGGAGCTGTGGCGTTGGTCAGTGGCGGGGCGGCTCGGATCGCTGGGGCAGGCCGATGATGAGTGCTTCGATGATGCGTTGCAGTTGTGGTGGTACGTCGGCGATGGCGTGGGAAAGTTCCGGGTCGCTGCGGTAGAGCTCGCGCAGTCGGGGGCCGGGTTCGGCCTTCTGCCTCAGTGCGCCGGCCATGCTGACCGCCACCGTGACGACGTCACCAGCGAGGGTCTGGTCGAGGCCGAAGAGGCGCTGGAGTTCGGCGGCGACGCTGGCGTATGCCGCGATGGCAAGGATCTTGAATTCGCGGACCGTCTCCGGTGACACGTTCCGTTCGAGGTGGAGCGGCGCGTGGACGAGCAGGTCGCAGAACAGCGGTCGTGTCATCAGGGATTGCGTGAGCAGTGTCGCGATGTCCGCCGGGGTCGGTTCCGTGAGGGCCGCGAGGTGGTCGCAGACGGCGGAGGACAGTCGCGCCACTCCTGGCCGGTGAGGGTGAGGAAGATCTTGTTCCTAGCGTGGCTTCGGCCAGGCACTGGCCGCAGCCGCTCTTGAGGCGGGCGACCAGGTCGTCGCCACCGCCCGAAAGCCCGAGCAACTCGCCGACCTCGCCGAGCAGTACGGCGAGCGTCTGCTCCCGGTCACGATCGACGTGACCGACGCCGACGCCGCGGCCTCGGCGTTTGATGCCGCTGTCGAGCGGTTCGGCCGGGTCGATGTGGTCGTCAACAACGCCGGGTACGTGAACGTCGCGCCGATCGAGACGGCGCCGGTCGACGACTTCCGCCGTCAGGTCGAGACGAACTTCTGGGGCGTGTACAACGTGTCCGTGGCCGCGGTGCCCGTGCCGAAGAAGCAGGGCGGCGGCACCCTCGTGCAGTTCTCCTCGATCGGGGGCCGGGTCGGTCACACCGCCGGCCTCGGCGCCTACCAGGCCGCCAAGTTCGCGGTCGACGGTTTCAGTCGCGTGCTGGCGACGGAGACCGCACCGTTCGGTATCCGCTACCTCGTCGTGGAACCGAGCGGCTTCGCCACCGACTGGGCCGGCCCGTCGATGGAGATCCAGCACATTCCAGGCGAGTACCAGCAGACCGTGGGAACGACCGCGAGCAGGATGAGCAGCGACGTGATGGGTGCGGGGACCCGAAGCGTGCGGGCGAGATCCTCGTTCGCGTGGTCAAGCGCGAGCACCTTCCCACACACCTGCTCATCGGTAACACCGCCGCTGAGATGGCCATCGACTACTCCCGCCGCCAGATCGCCGAAGCTTCCGCCTGGCAGCAGGTGTCGACGTCGGCCGACTTCGACCAGCCATACCCGGTCAGCCTGCCCGCCGACACCGCCGAGGAGTAGCCGCGCAACAGCCTCCTGGGCGAGGGCGCTGCCGAGCGCCCGGCCCGCCGACGGGGCCGCCGCCCGGCCGACGAGGTTCGCACGGACGTCTTCCGTGTAGTCGGGGAGGTGCTGCTGAAGGAGGGAATTGCCGATCTGACCTTCGATCGAGTGGCCCGTTTTGTCCGGGGTCAGCAAGACGACCCTGTACAAGTGGTGGCCCTCCAAAGGCGCTCTGGCTCTGGACGGCTACTTCCACGCCGTCGAGGAGACCCTCGCCTTCGAGGACACCGGTGACATCCGCGCCGATCTCACGAGCCAGCTTCGTGCGTTCGCTCGGGTCATGACCCGCACCCCGGCCGGCCGGGTGCTCACCGAGCTGATCGGCCAGTCCCAGACCGACGAGGACCTGGCCACTGCCTTCCGCTCGCTTTACTCCTCCGAACGGCGACGGCTGGCCGGGGAGCGACTGCTGCGCGCCCAAGAGCAGGGTCAGATCCGGGACGAGGTCGACGTCCAGGTCCTTGTCGACCAGCTCTGGGGGCCGTCTACCACCGGATGCTGATCCCGGACGAGCCCGTGACGGACGACTTCGTCGTCGCCCTGGTCTCCAACCTCATCAACGGGATCACCCCGTCGTCCGGGGCGACCTGAACGGGGCCACAGCTGGATGCTGCCGTTCAGTTCAGGTCGCGGGCCGTCATCGATCCGACCGCTCCAGCGTTCGGTCGAAGAAGCTCGTCAGCTTCTCCAACGCCGGGCCGACATGGCGCTCTACGTCGTAGAGGTCGACGTGGCTGGCGCCCTCGATCCAGTGGATCTCTTTGGGGCCGACCACCTTCTGGAACGCTTCCACGCTCATCCACGACGTCACGGCACGCGTGCCGACGATCATGAGCAGCGGCCGCTGACCGATCAGCGGCACGAGGGCGAAGGCGTCGAAAGTGGCCATCTTGTCGATGCTGGTCCAGTCGAAGAACGTCGCCGACCGCGGGTGCCGGGCGCGCGGCGTGCAGTAGTAGTCGAAGCCCTCCGCGCCATGCTCGCCGCCAAGTTCACGAGCCTGTTCGATCGTGTCCGGGAACAACGTCAGGGTGCCCGGGTCCGCGCCGCGGGCAGCGGCAGTGCGGGCATGCGCGGCGGCGTCGAGCATGGTCTGGAATACAGCGGGGTCCTGGCCGCCCTCGGCGCCGAGACGGAACTGGCGCGCGATGTCGACGGCACTGACCGTGGCGACGGCCTTGACGCGGTGGTCGCTGCCGGTGGCGGGCAGCGCGTAGCCGCCGGATGCGCAGATGCCCAGGAGTCCGATGCGGTCGGCATCGGCCTCGGGACGAGCGGTCAGGAATGAGACGGCCGCCTTGAGATCCTCGATCCGCTGTGCCGGGTCCTCCAGGCCGCGGGGTCGTCCACCGCTCTCCCCTTGGTAGGCGGCGTCGAAGGCGAGAGTCACGAAGCCCTGCTCGGCCAGGCGGGAGGCGTACAGGCCGGCGGTCTGCTCCTTCACGCCACTGCCCGGGTGACCGACGACGATGGCAGGACGCGGACCGTCGGCAGGCGGGTCAGGGGTGTAGAGGTGCCCGGCCAGCGTGATGCCGGCGCTGTCAAAGGTAACTTCGATCTTCGACATGAATTGCTCCGTTCGGCGTTCAGCGGGCAGAAACAGTCCGGCCGGGGCTTCCGGCTAGGCCCGCGCCCTCACCCTCGCGCCATGCCCCCTCGCGCAAAAGAGACAGACTTCTGCCTGGGAAGGAACTTGCCCTCCCATGTACGGTCCGGCCTGCTGAGAATGGAGGACATGACCGCCTCCGTAGGTCCCGGCGATCTCGGCGCCTTCCTCAAAGCCCGGCGGGCGCGGCTGACCCCGCACGAGGTCGGCCTGCCCGAGACCCAGGGACACCGCAAAGTGGCCGGCTTGCGCCGGGAAGAAGTGGCGCAGCTCGCCTCGATCAGCGTCGACTACTACACGCGGCTGGAACAGGGACGCGTCCAGGCCTCCGCAGCTGTCCTCGCGACGCTGGCCCACGCCCTGCGGCTCGACGACGACCAGCAGACCTACCTCTACGAGATCGCCGGCAGGACTGAGGCCCGCCCACGCCGACGCCGTACCGCATGGAAAGTGCGCCCCACCGTGCGCCGCCTGCTTGACCGGCTCGAAGCGGCACCGGCGATCGTGCTCGGCAAGGGCATGCACATCCTTGACTGGAACCAGGCCGCCGCCGTCCTCTATACCGACTTCTCACGTATTCCGGCCGCTGAACGCAACTACGTGCGCCTGCTGTTCGCTCACCCCGGTGTGCGCGGGATGCACTTGGAATGGGACCACGACGCGCGCGACGCCGTCGCGGCCCTCCGGATGGAGGCGGCCAAGGACCCCGAGGACCCGGACCTCGCCCGGCTAGTCGGCGAGCTCTCCGTCCGGGATCCCGACTTCCGTACCTGGTGGGCCGAGCACCGCGTCAACTCGGCCGCCCACGGCACCAAGCATTACCGGCACCGCCTGGTCGGTGACCTGACCCTGGACTGCGACACCTGGGACAGCCCCGACGGCAGCGGGCAACGGCTGATGGTCCTGACCGCCGAGCCCGGATCACCGTCCGACGACGTACTGCGCATCCTTCTTTCGTGGACTCCCATGGCTGATGAAGACCGGCGCGCCATGCCATGACAGCCGGGGAGTCGACGCTTCATGCCGAGTTCACCGACCTTTGCAGGCGAGACCGACGCGCTCGTAGTGGTCGCGGCCTTTCTGAACTCGGTGAGGACGTCCTCGACGCCGGTCGGGTCGCCGTTCTCGTCCACGTAGGGGTAGGAGCCAGTGGCGTGGAAGAGAGCGGCTCTCTCCGTCAGGTCCTCGGGGACCATGAGCATGTGCACGTTGCCGGGCGGTTCGAAGGAGTACATACCCTCCTCGGCCCACCAGAGCAGGCGGAAGCCGACGCTGTCGGCCTACGGCACCCGGATCTGATCATCGCCCGTGCGACGGTGACGGGGGGCGTTCTAGGTCAGGATGTGACCGGCCCTCGTCCGCGGACCAGCTGGGACCGCGGGATCTCCGTCGCGGACCGCGTCGCGTAAGCAATGCGTTGGAAGGGGTGGTGCCCTACACGCGCACACCTGCCGCTTGGACACAGCGGGCTCGCAGCTCCGGGACGAGGTCCTGCGCGTAGTCGCCGCGAGCCCCCCCGGCGCCATCCAGAAGTGGGCTACCCGGCCCAGGTGGAGAGGTTGCCGGCCAGTTCCTCCGTGGCCTGCCGAGCAAGCGCACCGTGACGGACTGTCACCCGGCGGCAACCAGCTTCTGGGGCGAGGCGGCTCTGACCACGGCCGGGTCGCCGAGGCATGCCATGGCTGGTAACGGCCATGAATCGTCCGTCACCTGGGAGAACGCACTTCCGATGTCGTGATCGGCGACGTTTCAGAGGGCCGTCCCCCGCCCCCAGAGTGGCGACGAAGCGCGTGACCACTGCGCCAGTCTCGGCACGGCGGCGACTCCAGCGTGAACTGCCCACCGGAGCTGCCCGCAACCCGGCAGGTAGACGGCGACCGCAGCTCGACCACGGCCTCGGACATTAGAATCCCCCACTTTGGTCCGGGGCGGGCGTCGCCGTGCGCGCTCACGGGGCGCGAGGTGAAATGCCGTTCTGTGATCCGTGCATGTAAAGCGCGTGATCCGAGTTCACCTGCCTGTACTGGTCCTTGCCCCAGCTGCTTCGGCGACCGCGTGACTCTCGCGGCCTGTATCGATCGGTCCATAAATCTTCTCTCTGCCTTCCGGACCGATTGCCCCTTGGTGGCCAGGTCGCCCCATAGTCTTGTATTGACCGATCGGTACACTCTATATTCGCGGTCAACAGACCTGGCCACCGGCGGCCGCTGGACCGAGTTGCGGGGTCGGCAGTCGCAGAGAGGAGCGCAGTAGTCATGAGATCCGCGCGTGACGCAGTGATCGTCGATGTCGTCCGGGCGCCCGCGGGCAAGGGCAAGCCCGGTGGCGCACTGTCCCACGTCCACCCCGTGGACCTCCTTGCCGACGTCCTCGCCCACCTCGTCGAGCGCAATGGACTCGACCCGGAGACGGTCGACGACGTCATCGGCGGCTGTGTGACCAAGGCCGGCGAGCAGGGCGTGAACATCACCCGGACCGCCGTACTGGCCGCAGGGTTCCCGACTTCTGTGCCGGCCACGACCGTGGACCGACAGTGCGGCTCCAGCCAACAGGCGGTGCACTTCGCCGCACATGCCATCCAGGCGGGCGCGGCCGATGTCGTGATCGCGTGCGGGGTGGAGTCCATGAGCCGGGCGCCGATGCTCTCTGACGTCGGCGACGCCGACCAATTTGGCCCTCGTGTCGCCGAGCGCTTCCCTGGCGGACTCATCCCGCAAGGGCTCTCCGCGGAACTGATCTGCGCGCGCTGGGGGCTGACACGCGAGGAGATCGACGACTACTCCCTCACCTCCCACCTCCGGGCCCACGCGGTGGGTGCGACGTTCGGGCGCGACCTGGTGTGCGTCACCGACGCACCGGACCTGACGGCCGACGAGACGGTCCGCCCCAGCACCAGCCGCGACCAACTGGCCGCCCTGCAGCCCTCGTTCCGCACCGAGACAGCGGCCGCTCGCTTCCCGGAGATCGACTGGATGGTGACAGCGGGCAACTCCTCTCCCCTCACCGACGGTGCGGCAGGGGTGCTGCTGATGAGCGCCGAACGTGCCGAGGCCCTCGGCCTGCGCCCCCGGGCCCGGATCCACGCGACGGCGGTGGTCGGCGACGACCCGATGCTGATGCTGATGGGGGTCGTACCGGCCACCCGCCGGGTGCTCGACACCGCGCGGATGACCACGGACGACATCGACCTGTTCGAAGTCAACGAGGCGTTCGCCTGCGTCCCGGTTGCATGGATGCGGGACCTCAAGGTCGAACACGACCGGCTCAACGTGCACGGAGGAGCGATCGCACTCGGCCATCCGCTCGGCGCGAGCGGCGCGCGCATCATGGCCACGCTGGTGGCCGCCCTCGAGGACCGCGGGGGCCGCTACGGACTGCAGACGATGTGTGAGTACGGCGGAATGGCCAACGCCACGATCATCGAACGGCTCTGAACAGGGCCCCGGGAGGACGCCACATGACCGCTGGTCTGTCGACCGACGCGTACGCCGAACTGCGAGAGTCCGTCGTCACCACCATCTGGAACGAGCTCGACCCCCTCGGCGAGCACATCGAGAACACCGAAAGGATCCCGTACGACCTTGTGCTGCCCGTCCTGCGCTCGTGCGGTGCGTTCGGGCTGCTCGTCCCCCGTGCCTACGGCGGATCCGGCCTGTCGGTGTCGCAGTACCTGCCGATCCTCAGCGAGTTCGCGAAGATCCAGGGTGGGATCCGCGCGATCGTGCACGTCCACAACTCCTTCGCGCACGCGCTGTCCGAGATCGGCAGCGAGGAGCAGAAGGCCGAGATCCTGCCCGGCGCGGCCACCGGAGACAAATCGCTGGCCTTCGCGCTCACCGAGCCCGAGAACGGAACCGGGGCGGACCTGTCGACGACCGCACGGCGCGACGGTGACGACTACGTCGTCAGCGGCCGCAAGTGGTTGATCACCAACTCCGACATCGCGTCGCACTTTCTGGTCTTCGCCAAGACCTCGCCCCAGGAGGTCTCCGCGCTGCTCGTGCCGCGGGACACGCCCGGCTTCAGCATCAAACCCCTGCCGGAGACTATGGGCTGCAAGGGGGCAGAGCACGGCGAACTCACCTTCGCCGAGGTTCGCGTGCCGACGTCCGCGCTCGTCGGCGCGGAGGGCGAGGGGCAGGCACACCTGGAGCGCGCCCTCGAGATCAGCCGGGTCTTCATCGCCGCTTCCTCGCTGGGCACGGCGACCCAGGCGCTGGACCTGTCACTCACGTACGCGCAGGAGCGAGTCACCTTCGGGAAACCGATCGCCGAGCGCCAGGCGGTGCAGCGCTATCTCGCCGAGATGGCCATCGACGTCTACGCACTGCGCGGCATGCTCGCCGACGCGGCCGCGAAATGGGACGCCGGACGCCGGATCCCCGCGGAGTCCTCCATGGTGAAGCAGTTCGGACTCGAGGCGGTCGGCAGGGTGACCGACCGGGCCCTGCTCGTCCACGGCGGTATCGGATACACCCGCCGGCACCCCGTCGAGCGGCTCTACCGGGACGCGCGGCTCAACTGGCTGGAGGAGGGCACCCCCACTATCCAGTACCTCGTCGCCGCGCGTGAGCTTCTCGGCGGTTACACGTTCGACGACGTGTTCGACGCCCTAACCGTTTGAGCGCAGGACCGCGCACCGCGCCCGCTCTCCCCGAGACACGGTGTGCGGCGGATTCCCCTCACGAATGCGCCGCACACCGTCCCACCGACTCGGGGTTCGACGAAGACAGCGATCGAACTTTCATCGCGAGAATGAATAGACCGACCGGTACTAATTCATTGTCGAAAAATATTTAGTCTGCTAGAAATGTCCCATACCGGCTTTGCAGCGATTCGTTCCGCTGCAGATCGAGGAGGTCGTGCCATGGTGCAGACCGACATGCCCGACAGCCCATCAGAGATCCCTGGTACGACGAGGGGCGCGGGGCTGGACAGCCGTCCTCGGATCAGTCACGTCACCGTGGCGGACCTGTACCAGCGCGCATACCGGGAGTACGGCCGACGTGCGGCAGTAGTGTCCGACCAGGGAGAACTCACCTATGCCGCACTGGGCGAGCGTGTCCAGAACATCATCGGTGGCCTGAGGGACCTCGGTCTTCGGCCGGGTGATCGCGGAGTCATTCTGCTCGACAACTGCCCCGAATTCTTCGAGGTCGACCAGGCCCTCTTCGTCGGCGGCTACGTGCGCTGTGCGATCAGCGTACGGCTGCACGAGCGGGAAGTACTGCACATCCTCCGTGACTGCGGTGCCTCGGTCGTGTTCGCGTCCCCCGACTGGGCCGACCGGCTGGCAGGACTGCGCGACCAACTGCCGCAGCTGCGATACGTCGTGACGGTTCTGGGTGGCAAGGGGGACGCCTCACTCGACGCGTTGCGCACGGCCACCCCACCAGCATCCCCGGCGTGCCCCGCGCCGATGGACCCTGCGGCCATCCTGTACACCAGCGGGACCACCGGTGTCCCCAAAGGCGCCACGCTCAGCCACACGAACTGGATGACGATGGTGCGCAACTCGATGCTGGAGCTGCCGCCTGGAGACGCCGACGTGGTGCTGCACGTCGCTCCACTAAGTCATCTCAGCGGATACGTCGCCCCCACTTATTTCGCCCGAGGTGCCACGCACCTTACGTCCTCGAAGTTCGACGCCGGGCGGACGCTCGACCTCATCCGCGACCGGGCAGTGACGGTCCTGCCCACGGTGCCCACCATGCTGAACCTGCTGGTGATGGCCGCCGACAGCCGCGCGGAGCGTTACACCTCCCTGCGCACCGTGGTCTATGCGGGGTCGCCCATCGCACCGGATCGCCTGCTGCGCGCCCAGGAGATCTTCGGTGAGGTGTTCGTCCAGTTCTACGGACTGAGCGAGACTCCGATGCCGCTGACCTGCCTGTCCGCCCGGGATCACGCCGCCGCCGCACGCGCGGGAGACGCGGCACGGCTGTCGTCGGCGGGGCGGGTCTGCCCGTTCGTCGAGGTCAGGCTGGTAGACGAGGCGGGCCACGACGTGGAGCCCGGTCACGTGGGCGAAGTGACCGTCCGCGGTGACCAGGTGATGATGGGCTACTGGGGTCGTCCCACTGACACGGCGGAGATGGTCGACGCCGAGGGCTGGGCCAGGACCGGAGACCTCGGCCGGATGGACCCGGAGGGATATCTGACGATCGTCGACCGCAAGAAGGACATGGTTGTCACCGGTGGGTTCAACGTCTATCCGACAGAAGTGGAGAACGCGATCTTCTCGCTGCCTGGAGTCGCGGAGGTTGCTGTGGTCGGTGTGCCGGACAGCGTCTGGGGCGAGGCCCTGAAGGCCGTCGTCGTCCGGCGGGACGGTCACGAGCTCACCGAGGCCGACGTGGTCGCCGCGTGCACCGCGCAGCTCGCCGCCTACAAGAAACCGCGGTCCGTCGAGTTTGTGGAGGAGCTGCCCAAGACGACCTCCGGGAAGATCATGCGCAGGCAGCTGCGCGAGCTGTACTGGCAGGGGACGGACCGGCTCGTCGGCGGATAGGGCAGGCCGACGCGTCGATCGATCATGCAGTGTGAAGGCGGTCGGCATCCTGACTGATCGGTCGGTATACTGCGTGAGGGATCGACGTTTGCTGGGCCACCGCGGTGAACGAGGGGGAGGAGACGCGCTGATGTCCACAGAGCGTGCGCAGCCCGAAGAGAGCACGCGGGACCGGATCTTGCGCGTGGCCGCGGAGATGTTCGCGGAGAAGGGCTTCCATGGCACCGGGGTGGCGGAGCTGGGTGATGCGGCCGGCATCAAGCGCGGAGCGTTGTACTACCACATCGGCTCCAAGGAAGATCTGCTCTACGACCTGTCCAGTCGCCATGTGGAAGAGGCCCTCGGGCGGGGCCGCAAGGTCGTGGAGTCCGATCTGCGGCCCATCGAGAAACTCCGGGCGCTGGTCCGGGAGCATCTGGCGACCCTCGCCGCCCGCCGCTCCGAGGTCACGGTGGTCATGCGGGAGATGCACGCTCTGACGGGGGACCGCGCCGAGCGGTTGAAGCAACTGCGCGACGCACATCAAGACCTGTTCCGGCAGGTTCTTGAGGAGGGTGTGAAGGAAGGAGTCTTCCGGTCCTCCGACTCAGTCACAGTCCTGGCCATTCTCGGCATGCTCAACTGGACCTACGTGTGGTTCGACCCGGAGCACGGGTCGCTCCCTATCGAGAAGGTCGCCGACCGGCTCTCGGACATCTTCGTCTACGGCGAGCTGCAGACGTCCTCGAAGCAGACCCCGCAGTCCTGACCCGCCCATCTGTCGGGCCGCGCCTGAGCCTGACTCCCGGCGCCGACCCCACGGGCGCTCGAACGTCAGTCGTCCGTCGCGAGGTCACACCGCCCGGTGCGGGTCGCCGGGGGAGCCACCGCCTCCACGGTCCGGTCGGGTACGCCCCATTCCCTGAGCACTTCCCGGGTGTGCTGGCCAGGGCCCGGCGGAGGAGAAGGCTGTCTGGCACCGCTTCGTGCGAGCCGGGGCGCCGGCGCGGGCTGCACCATGCCGAAGGCTTCCGTGAAGGTACCCCGCGCGGCTGTGTGGGAGTGTCGGGCGGCTTCTTCGAACGACAGGACGGGCGCGCGATACACGAATCTGTGCGTTCCAGGCGCACGCACCACTCCTCCCGGGTTCGCCGCCGGAACACCTCAGCCAGCCGCGCACGCCGTTTGGGCCAGGACTCTCTGTCGAACTGCCCGCCCTGAAAGTCGGGATCGTCTCGCAGCCCGAGTCCGTCCAGCAGTGCGCGATAGAACTTAGGTTCGATCGCGCCGACGCTGATGTAGGTGCCGTCCGCGCACACGTAGGTGCCGTAGAACGGGGCGCCGCCGTCCAGCAGGTTCGAGGCGCGCTGGTCCGACCACAGTCCTTGCGCGTGCATTGCGTGGAACATCGTCGTCAGCAGTGCGGCTCCGTCGAGCACGGCCGCGTCCACCACCTGCCCCATTCCGGACCGGCGCGCTTCGTACAGGGCGCAGACGACACCGAAGGCCAGGAGCATGCCTCCGCCTCCGAAGTCCCCGACGAGGTTGAGAGGTGGCGGCGGAGCTTCACCGGGGTGCCCCAGAGGGGCCAGGGCTCCGGCCAGGGCGATGTAGTTGATGTCGTGTCCCGCCGACGCCGCGTACGGTCCGTCCTGTCCCCAACCGGTCATCCGGCCGTAGACCAGTCGCGGATTGCGCCCCAGGCAGGTGTCGGGTCCCGCTCCGAGGCGTTCCGCCACCCCTGGCCGGAAGCCTTCCAGCAGGACGTCGGCTCTGTCGACCAGATATAGAAGTGCCGCGAGGCCGTCGGGTGACTTCAGGTCGAGAGCGGTCGACCTGCGGCTGCGGTTGAGGAGATCGGCCTCTGGCCTCAACGGGTTGGCCGGGGAGGTGAATCCGGGACGGTCGACGCGTACGACGTCGGCGCCCATGTCCGCGAGCATCATCCCGCAAAAGGGTGTCGGCCCGATTCCGGCCAGTTCGATGACCCGGACGCCCGCCAGCGGGCCGCCCTGGGGCTTCTGCTGCGCGTCACTGATCGGCTCGGCGTTGTCCATGGAAATCAGACCATCCCTTGAGAGTGCGGGGCGCATGCGGGCGTTGTTGAGGAACCGACAACGGCTATTCTCCATTCTCGAATCCTTGTACCGATCGGTCAATACGCGCTAGATTTCCCGCACGGCCCGGCGGGAGGCACCAGAACGCACCCCGGGCTGGGGTCCCGGGAGCGGCCCGACCCAGACCGCACATCACGTGATGGACATGCGATGGAGGAGACATGCGCATCGAAGGAATCTCGGCGATCGTGACCGGCGCCGCGTCCGGACTCGGGCTGGCCACGGCACGGCGGCTCGTCGCCCGGGGCGCGTCCGTCGTCCTGGCGGATCTGCCCTCGACGGAGGGTGAGGCGGTAGCCAAGGAACTCGGTGAGCGCGCGGTATTCGTGCCCACGGACGTCACGGAGGAGGCCGACGTGGCACGTGCCGTAGCGCAGGCGGCCGGGCTGGGCGACCTGCGTATGGTCGTCAACTGTGCGGGGATCGCGCCGCCGGGACGCATCCTCGGCAAGAACGGACCGCTCTCCCTCGCGTCCTTCCGCAAGGTCGTCGACGTCAATCTGGTGGGTACGTTCAACGTGTTGCGCCTGGCCGCCGAGCGCATGGCTGAGGGGGAGCCCCTCGACGGCGACCGGGGTGTCATCGTCTGCACCGCCTCGGTTGCCGCCTACGAAGGCCAGGTTGGCCAGATCGCCTACGCGGCATCCAAGGCGGGCGTCGTGGGCATGACACTGACTGCGGCCCGCGACCTTGCCGACAAGGCGATCCGCGTAGTGACCATTGCACCCGGAATCTTCGAAACCCCCATGCTCCAGGGCCTGCCCGAGTCGGCGAAGCAGTCCCTGGGAACCCAGGTACCGCACCCGAGCCGCCTCGGACACCCGGACGAATACGCGGCACTGGTGACCCATTTCGCGGAGAACCCCCTGCTGAACGGGGAGACCGTCCGGCTGGACGGAGCCATCCGCATGGCACCGCGCTGAGCCGCCGGGACTACCTCGGCACACCACCGCAGACAAGCCGCACACCCCCCACCGCACCAACCGACGCTCCCACCCGCCGTCGTCCAGCCCGCCTTCTGGGACGGCGGCGCTCTGTAAAACCGTGAAAGGTCTCTTCATGAACACCCCGATCCTCACCGAGTTCGCCGATGGCACGGCCGTCATCACGATCAACCGGCCCCAGGCCCGCAACGCCGTGGACGTGGAGACCGCCAAGTGCATCGCCGCCACCTTGGACGAACTCGAGTCACGCAAAGACATCGTGGTCGGCATACTCACCGGAGCTGGCGGGACGTTCTGTGCCGGCATGGACCTCAAGGCGTTCGCTCGCGGGGAGACCCCTGTCGTCCCGGGGCGGGGCTTCGGCGGGCTGGCGGAACGCCCGCCGACCAAGCCGCTGATCGCCGCCGTCGAGGGATATGCCCTCGCCGGGGGGTGGGAGCTCGCTCTGTGCGCCGATCTCGTCGTAGCGGCCAGAAACGCGCTGTTCGGACTGCCGGAAGTCAAACGAGGTCTCGTGGCTGCCGCGGGTGGCCTGCTGCGCCTGCCCAGGGCGCTGCCGTACCAGATCGCGATGGAAGCCGCTCTCACTGGAGACCCGGTGTCGGCCGAGACGGCTCACCGGCATGGTCTGGTGAACCGGCTTGCCGAGCCGGGACACGCGCTCGAGGAGGCGCGTGCGCTCGCCGCCCGGATCGCGGTGAACGGCCCGCTGGCTGTGGCGGCCACCAAGCGGATCGTCTCCGAGGCGGCCGGGTGGAGTGACGCCGAGGCCTTCGCCCGCCAGCAGGGCATCGTGGACGTAGCCTTCGCCTCGGCCGACGCGAAGGAGGGAGCCCTTGCCTTTGCCGAGAAGCGCGACCCCGTCTGGCGCGGTGAGTGAACGCGTGCGGGAACCACGCCCCGTCCTTCCACTTCCTGATGCGATTCACACCGAAAACGTCAGGGTCAGGTCGCTGCCGTGCAGTGGCTGTTCAGCCCACACCGTCTTCCCGCGTTGGCCGTAGCGGCTGCCCCAGCGGCTGCTGAGCTGGGCAACGAGGAACAGCCCCCGACCGCCCTCGTCCGTGGTGCGTGCCCGTCGCAGACGTGGCTGGGAGTTGCTGGGGTCAGTCACTTCGCAGATGAGAGTCGCGTCGCGGATGAGCCGCAGGCCGACCGGTCCGCCGGCGTAGCGGATGGCGTTGGTGACCAGCTCACTGACGATCAGCTCGGTGGCGAACGCCACCTCCTCCAGTCCCCAGAGGTCGAGTTGACGGTCCACGGCTGCGCGCGCCTGAGTGACGACGGCCGGATCGGCAGGGAACTCCCAGAAGACGGTGGCGTCCTCCGGCAGGGCACGCGTGCGGGCGAGAAGCAGAGCGATGTCGTCATCCGGCGGAGGAACCTGGGCATCGGCGAGCAGACTGCGACCGACTGCGTCCAGCGGGCGGCGCCCGGGGCCGAGCGCCGAAAGGCGCTCGGCCAGACGGTCGAGCCCCACATCCGGATCGGGGTGGTGGCGGTGGGTGAGACCGTCGGTGTACAGAGCCAGGACACTGCCGGGGTCGAAGTCGAGGGTGACGGGCTCGAAGGGCATGCCGCCCACCCCCAGAGGCGGGCCGGGAGAGAAGTCGACACGGTGCACGGTGCCGTCGGTGTCCAGGACGAGGGGCGGCGGATGGCCGGCGCTGGCCAGGGTGCACCGGCAGGTCACGGGGTCGTAGACGGCGTACAGACAGGTGGCACCGACCGAGTCCGTGTGCGCGGGGTCGGCTTCTGCGGCCAGGCGCAGGACGAGATCGTCCACGTGGGTGAGCAGCTCTGCGGGCTCCAGCTCCAGATCGGCGAGCGTCTGCACCGCAGTACGCAGTCGCCCCATGGTGGCGGTGGCGTTCAGACCGTGTCCGATGACGTCGCCGACGACGAAGGCGACGCGCAGGGACGGCAGCGGGATAACGTCGAACCAGTCGCCGCTGATCTCCGCGCCACCGGCGGCGGGCAGGTAAATACCGGCAGTCTCGGCAGCCGTGGTGTCGGTGACGGCGCGTGGGAGCAGCCTCTGTTGCAGGGCGACGGCGGCGCGATGCTCGCGCGTGTAGCGGCGGGCGTTATCCACACTCAGTGCCGCCCGTGAGGTGATCTCTCCCAGCAGGTCCGCCTCCTCCTGGTCGAAGGGTTCGGGCTGGCCGGTTCGCCACAGGGCGACCGAGCCGAGCATGAGGCCGCGCGCGAACAGCGGGGCGGCGGCGAACGCGTGCGCGTGCTCGGGGACGAAGAGGCGGGCCAGTTCGGGGCTGCCGACGCGGCCCACCTTGGTGGGGACGGACAGGGTGAACACCTTGCCCTGCTGCAAGCTGCGCATGACGGGTAGGTCGGGGAACGGGGGGACCGCCGCGTCCGGCTGGAGCAGCCGGGTCGGCCAGTGCCCGTCGGCACTGGCCACCGCGGCCCGGCGCAGATGCAATTCTCCGCCGCCGAACACCTTCGGCGGTTCGTCCCCCTCGAACACGGCCTCGGCCAGCTCCACCCATGCCATGTCTCCCAGGGCGGGGACGAGGACGTCCACCAGGTGTTGCGCCGTGCGCTTGACATCGAGGGACGTTCCGATGAGGGCCGAGGCCCGGTGCCGCAGTTCGAGGTCGCGGGCGGCCTGCCACCGCCCGGTGGAGTCCGTGAGCAGCGCGGCCACTCCCATGGGGTGGCCCCGGTCGTCCTCGAGCCGGACGGCGGACAACGAGAAGCACCACTGCTGCCCTGGGGTCTGGGGCGATCGCATGCGCTGCTCCCGACCGGCCACAGGGACACCGCTGGCGAACACTTCCCGCAGCGTCGCCTCGGCGTCGCCAGCGTCCTGCGGGGACATCACCTCCGTGAGCCGGCCCCCCACGGGGAGCGCGGGGCCACCGAACGTCGCGGGCGTGATGTTGGTCCGCAGGACACGCAGGTCCGGACCGTGGATGCCTACGCCGATCCGGTCCTGGGCGAGCAGCGCGTGTAGGAGGGCGGCGCCGTGCTCCCAGTCGGCGATCCGGTTCAGGGGCACAGCCAGTGCGAGCAGCTCGGAGGTACCCTCCAGCTCGACGACCCGGAAGGCAACCTCGATCGTCCGACCGGAGCGGTGCAGCATCCGGGCGCGGCCCACCTCCGCGGTCCCGCGACCGCCGGTCCTACCCTGCCGGTCCGGCTCGGAGGGCTCGGCGAGCAGAGAGGTGATCGGTTTCCCGTAGACCTCCGCGGCCGTGCGGCCGACGAGATCGGTGGCCGCGGAGGACCACCCCAGCACCCTGCCCTGGGCGTCGAGCACGGCGGTGGCGAGGTCGTCCAGAGCGGACGGCGAAGCGGACGAGTGCTGTGCGGACACGGTCATCGAGTCCCTCCCGTCAGGGAGTAACCAATAGGCTCATTATGGGATACGGGGTGCTGTTTACGCTTGAGCTCCCAGCGAGTGCGAAGCAGGCAGACGCCGGGTGGCCCGGGCGGCGGTCCCGCGCGGCCGCGACTGTTGCGATGCCGCCGCGGCGCAGACGCTTGATGACGGTGACCCGCCGCGGGAGAATCCCGACGGGTGGCTTCGGCTGCCGCGGTCGAGACGGATTCGGTGGTCAGTACACCCAGGATTGGCTGATGGCGTGATCGCCCCTGCTCCCGCCCAGGTCCTGAGACGTCCAGACGGTCACCGGTTGTGGCCTTTCGCCAGGATGCTCCCGTCCGACTGCTCGGCCGTCCAGGAGGTGAGGACGCGCAGAGCGTCGTACGACGGGCTGTCGGGTTCGGCGGTGAGCACGCTCCACTGAAGCCCGCGGCGAGGAGCCGCTGGTTCCCACGCTCTTCTCCGACACCGTCGAGCAGGCTCACGCGCTCGGTGCAGAGCACGGCGCGCGTGGCCGGCACCCCCCGCTCGGTGAGCTTCTTCACGTCGGCCAGCATCGACAGGATCGCGACCTTCGATGCCTTCGCCCGAATCGGGCAAGCGGGTCGACTTCGTCGTCCTGAACGCGGATCCACTGGGGGACATCACCAACACACGGGGGTCGAGTCCGTCCACTCCGGAGACGACTGATTGACCGGTCGCACATCTGTGACCGCGTGCGCGGCGGCCGGCGCGTGACGATTCCGCTCGCCACCCGGCGGGAGAGCAGCCCGGCCACTCGGCCGGGGACCGGGCCGTGCGCGGGCAGCCATCCCGGGCGGCCTCGGCGACCGCCCGGGATGGCTCGCATCAGATCCGGCGCTCGCTCGAACCCTCGGCGTGCCGCGCGATCAGTGCCGACCTGCCCCACTCCGAATCGGCACCGTGTCCGTGCTCCGCGCCGCGGACGTCCTGCGGGCACCTCACTGGGGCCCCTTCGCTGCTCCCGGCAGCGTCCCGGGAGAGACGGTGAGCAAGGCGGTGAAGGTGACCGCACAGGCGATCACGATGTAGGTGGAGATTGACCAGGAGCCCCCCGTACTGGCGAAGAGAGCGGCAGCGACGAAAGGTGCTGGACCGCTCGTGATCATGCCGCCGACCTGGTACGCCACAGAGGCACCTGTGTAGCGGAAACGGGCCTCGAACAGTTCGGCCAGGAAGCTGGACACCGCGCTGTACGTGAGCGCGTGCCCGATGGGCATCATGAGGATCATCGCGACCAGGACCAGCCATGGTGAGGCGGTGTTGATGAGCCAGAAGAACGGGAAGGCCATGGCGGCCATGTAGACCGAGCCGACGAGTAGCGTGTTCCGCTTCCCCAGCCGGTCGGACAGGATGGCAACCGCGGGCACGGTGAAGATGTCCACGACGCAGGCCGTGATCAGACACAGCAGCAGCGTCTCGGCGGAGACGCCGATCTCCTTGGGGCCGTACGACAGCACGAACACGGAGACGACGTAGAAGGGGATATTGGCGGCGGCCTGGGTGAAGATGCCGATCACCAGCGGCTTCTTGGCGTGGCGCAGTGCTTCCACGATGGGGAAGGAGGACGTGGCCCGCGAGGCGCGCACCTCCTGGAAGTCGGGCGACTCGACGATCTGGAGCCGGATGTACAGACCCACCACGACCAGCACAATGCTGGCGAGGAACGGCAGGCGCCAACCCCAGGTCGTGAGGGCCTCCTCCGGCAGTTGCTTGACGGCGAAGAACGCGCCTGCCGACAGCACCAGGCCGGCCGGTACGCCCGCCTGCGGCCAACTGCCGTAGAACGCGCGCCGCCCTGGGGGAGCGTGCTCCACGGCCATGAGCACCGCACCGCCCCACTGGCCGCCCACGGCGAGCCCTTGGACGAATCGTGCCGCGACGAGGAGGGTCGGCGCGCCGACGCCGATCTGGTCGTAAGTGGGCAGCAACCCGATCGCCATCGTGGCGAGGCCCATCATCACCAGGGAGATGACGAGCATCTTCTTGCGGCCGACCCGATCACCGAAATGCCCGAAGACGATGCCGCCGAGCGGGCGGGCGACGAAGGCGACACCGAAGGTCGCAAACGACGCCAGCACACCCGCCGCCGGACTGAGCGACGGAAAGAACTGATCGCTGAAAACCAGCGTCGCGGCCGTTCCGAACAGGAAGAAGTCGTACCACTCGATCGCGGTTCCGATGAAACTCGCGAACGCGATCTTCGCCGGACTGACCTTGGGTCTGACGATTTCTTGTGTCAGCACAAGCGGCTCCCAACTAGCTGTGGCCAGGACGTAATCCGTCCGTTGGGCCGGGAGTGTGGCACGCCCCGACCTCTCACACAAGAGACTATGTATCGATCGGTCCAAACATCTACTGGACTTCATTGGAACGATCGATACACTTCCTTCCATGGCGATACCAAAATCATCAGTCGGCGGAGATCCGGCTCCCCGCACCGTGCTGGTCACCGGAGGGTCCCGAGGCATCGGTGCTGGCATCACCCGCGAGCTCGTGGCACGCGGGTGCAACGTCGCGTGCGGCTTCGCGAACAGCCGCGATGCCGCCGAAAAGCTCCGGGCCGACGCTCCCGAGAACGTCCTGTTGGTGCGATACGACCTCGACGACGAGGTCACGGCCGAATCGGCGGTGTCCGCCGCGCTCGACCGGTGGGGGCGGCTCGACGCCCTGATCCTCAACGCCGGCCAATGGGACGGCGGACGCCTGTCCGAAATGGACCCGGCACGGTGGTGGCGGATCATCGAAGCCAATCTCCGCGGCACGGCGGCGCTCACTCGTGCGGCACTGCCAGCACTGGTCCGGAGCCAGAACCCTGCCATCGTGCTGGTGTCGTCCGTCGTGGGCCTCATTGGCCACGCCGGGGACACCGCCTACGCCAGCGCCAAAGCGGCGATGATCGGCTTCGCCCGCTCCCTCGCCAAAGAGACAGGGTCCGACGGCGTCCGGGTCAACGTCCTCGCCCCGGGATTCATCGAGACCGGCATGACCGCCCGGGTCTCCCCCGAAGCGCGTGAGCGCATCGCCCGGTCCGGCATCCTGCGCCGCTTCGGCACGGTCGAGGAGATCGCACGCGCAGCCGTGTTCCTCAGCGAGGACGCGACCTACTGCACGGGATCCGTGCTGACCGCCGACGGCGGCTGGTCCCTGTAATCCCCGGTTTCCCTCCGCACCCACACCCCGAGAGAGGCACGAGATGAACGAAGGCCTGAACGAGCGCGAGTACCACCAGCTCACCGAGCGCATCCGGACCGCGATCTGGGACAAGCTGGATCCGCTCGAGGAGCGGATCGAAGACGAGGAGCGCATCCCCTACGACATCGTCCTGCCGGTGCTGCGCGAAGCGGGAGCCTTCGGGCTGCTCGTGCCCCGCGAGTACGGCGGCAGCGGCCTGTCCATCCGCCAGTACCTGCCGCTGATCGCGGAATTCGCCAAGATCCAGGGCGGCATCCGCGTGATCGTGCATGTGCACAACTCCTTCGCGCACGCCCTGTCCGAGATCGGTGACGAGGTCCAGCGCAAGAGCGTTCTGCCCGGCGCAGCGACGGGTGAGAAGTCGGTGGCCTTCGCGCTGACCGAGCCCGGGCACGGGACTGGTGCCGATCTGGGGACCACCGCCACACGCACGGACTCCGGATACCTCCTCAACGGCACCAAGTGGCTGATCACGAACTCCGACCTGGCCAGCCACTTCATCGTGTTCGCGAAGACCTCGTCCGAGCAGGTGTCGGCGTTCCTCGTGCCACGGAACACGGCAGGGCTGAGTATCGAACCGCTGCCCGAGACCATGGGCTGCAAGGGCGGTGAGCATGGCATCCTCACATTCGACGACGTGCGGGTGGAGGAGTCCGGCCTCGTCGGAGCGGAGGGCGAGGGACAGCAGCACCTCGAACGTGCCCTGGAAATCAGCCGTGTGTTCATCGCGGCCAGTTCCCTCGGAACGTCCGAGCGGGCGCTCGAGCTGTCCCTCGCGCACGCACGGTCCCGGGTGACCTTCGGCAAGCCCATCGCACAGCGGCAGGCCGTGCAGCGCTATCTTGCGGAGATGGCGATCGACGTCTACGCGCTGCGCGGCATGCTTGCCGACGCGGCCGCCAAGTGGGACGCCGGCGCCAGAATCCCCGCCGAGTCCGCGATGGTCAAGCAGTTCGGACTGGAGGCCGTGGGCCGCGTGACCGACCGCGCCCTGCTGGTACACGGTGGCATCGGCTACACCCGCAAGCACCCCATCGAGCGGCTCTACCGCGACGCGTGGCTGAATTGGCTGGAGGAAGGCACCCCGACGATCCAGTACATGGTGGCCGCGCGTGAGCTGCTGTCCGGCTACCGGTTCCACGACAGCATCGACCGGATGGTCTGACTGCTCGTCGTCGAGTAGCGCAGAGTGCGGGCGGAAGAGCAGCACCACATACGAGGTGAACCGGGAACGAGTCATCCGCGTGGCCGCAGAGCTGTTCGCCCGCAACAGCTACCACGGGACCGGCGTGGCCGAGCTGTGCAAGGCTGTGGGCCGGGGACCGGGGCGCTGTATTCCTACATCGGGGACAAGGAAGCCGTCCTCTGCGAGATCAGCAAGACCCAGGTCGACCGGATGAACACGCATGCTGAAGAACTACTGTGCGCCGACCTGCCTACGGAGCAGTTTCTGCACTTGCGGGCCTTACGGACTCATGGCCGTGAGGCCCGCACCCGTTTCACCGAGCGAGGCGGGTGCCGCCCAGGCCACTCTCACTAGGGCGTGTGTCGAAAGTGGATCTTGGTCGTGAGGTGATCTTGGTTCGTGGCACGTGGAGATCTGACGGACGAGCAATGGGCTGTGCTGGAGCCGTTGTTGCCGAAGGGCAAGAAACCTGGCCGCCCGCCGACGTGGGCCCGGCGGCAGCTGATCGACGGCATACGGTTCCGGGTCCGCACCGGTGTCCCGTGGCGGGACGTGCCCGCCGCATACGGGCCCTGGGGTCGGGTGTACGACCTGTTCCGCCGCTGGCAGCGGGACGGCACCTGGCATCGGATCTTCGCCGCCCTGCAGGCCCGGGCGGATGCGAAGGACCTGATCACCTGGGACCTCAACGTCGACTCCACCGTCGTGCGGGCCCACCAGCACGCCGCGGGAGCGCGGAAAAGGGGGGTCTGCAAAAGGAGCCGCCCGGTGGCCACGCCGTCGAGCCGGACGACCACGGACTCGGACGCTCGCGCGGCGGTCTGACCACCAAGCTGCACCTGGCCGTCGAACAACGACAGAAGCCCATGCCGATCGTGATCACGGCCGGGCAGCGCGGTGACTCCCCGCAGTTCGAGGCCGTCCTGAGCCGCGTCCGTGTGCCGCGGCTCGGGCCGGGCAGACCCCGCACCCGGCCCAACCGCGTGCGCGCCGACAAGGCGTACGCCTCCCGCAAGAACCGCGCCTACCTGCGGCGGCGCGGCATTCGCTGCACCATCCCGGACAAGGCCGACCAGGCGCGGAACCGCAAGAAACTCGGCTCCCATGGCGGCCGGCCACCGAAGTTCGACCCGGAGGACTACAAGGCCCGGCACGCGGTCGAGTGCGGCATCAATCGTCTCAAAAGGCACCGCTCCGTGGCCACGAGGTACGACAAGTTGGCGGTCCGCTACGAGGCGACGGTCCTCGTAGCTGCCATCAGCGAGTGGCTGTGACCAGCACATTCGATACACGCCCTAGTAGACAGCCGATACTCGCCGACAAGCGCCCGCATCGGAGTGTGAGGCGCGGACGCAGCGGCGGGTGGCAGCTCGCCGCGGTGCCGTTGGTAGTCCGACGCCAGGACTGACGCCGCCATGCCTTCAGCTCGGTTCAGTACCACCGGTCCCGCCCCTGCCTTCTGCGTTGAATCGGCCGGCACCCGGCCGGGGGACTCCTATGAAGCCGCGGATGCCCGGCTGGCCACGCGCGATGTCGGCCCGCTCGCAGAGCCGACGAACGGTCCGGAAGGCAGCCGTTGCGCCAGGCAGTCCCTGAGCGAGACTCCCGGGCAGAGCCAGGGCAATAGTCACTGTCAGTCCTTGATCTCGCAGATCGCCGCACCGGAGGTGAGGGACGCGCCGACCTCCGCGCTCAGGCCCTTGATGGTGCCGGACTTGTGGGCGTTCAGCGGCTGCTCCATCTTCATCGCCTCCAGGACGACGATCAGGTCGCCTTCCTTGACCTCCTGGCCCTCCTCGACGGCGACCTTGACGATGGTGCCCTGCATGGGCGAGGCGAGGGTGTCGCCGGAGGCGGCGGGGCCGGACTTCTTCGCGGCGCGGCGCTTGGGCTTGGCTCCGGCGGCGAGGCCGGTGCGGGCCAGGGTCATGCCGAGGGAGGCGGGGAGGGAGACCTCCAGGCGCTTGCCGCCGACCTCGACGACGACCGTCTCGCGGCCCGCATCCTCGTCCGCCTCGGTGTCGGCGGGGGCGGTGAAGGGCTTGATCTCGTTGACGAACTCGGTCTCGATCCACCGGGTGTGGACCGTGAACGGCTCGGTGGAGCCGGTGAGTTCGGGGGCGAACGCCGGGTCGGTGACCACCGCGCGGTGGAACGGGATGGCGGTGGCCATGCCCTCGACCTGGAACTTCTCCAGGGCACGGGCGGCGCGCTGGAGGGCCTGCCGGCGGGTGGCACCGGTGACGATCAGCTTGGCGAGCAGGGAGTCCCAGGCCGGGCCGATCACGCTGCCGGACTCCACCCCGGCGTCCAGCCGCACGCCGGGGCCGGACGGCGGGGCGAACGTGGTCACCGTGCCGGGGGCGGGCAGGAAGCCTCGGCCGGGGTCCTCGCCGTTGATGCGGAACTCGAAGGAGTGGCCGCGGATGACGGGGTCGTCGTAGCCGAGGGCCTCGCCGTCGGCGATGCGGAACATCTCGCGGACCAGGTCGATGCCGGTGACCTCCTCGGTGACCGGGTGCTCGACCTGGAGGCGGGTGTTGACCTCCAGGAAGGAGATCGTGCCGTCGAGGCCGACGAGGAACTCGACCGTGCCCGCGCCGACGTAGCCGGCCTCCTTCAGGATCGCCTTCGAGGCGCGGTACAGCTCGGCGTTCTGCTCCTCGGACAGGAACGGCGCCGGGGCCTCCTCGACCAGCTTCTGGTGGCGGCGCTGCAGGGAGCAGTCCCGGGTGGAGACGACGACCACGTTGCCGTGGGAGTCGGCGAGGCACTGGGTCTCGACGTGCCGCGGCTTGTCCAGGTAGCGCTCGACGAAGCACTCGCCGCGACCGAAGGCGGCAACGGCCTCGCGGACCGCGGACTCGTACAGCTCCGGGACCTCTTGGAGGGTGCGGGCCACCTTCAGGCCGCGACCGCCGCCACCGAAGGCGGCCTTGATCGCGATCGGCAGGCCGTGCTGCTCGGCGAAGGCGACCACCTCGTCGGCGCCGGAGACCGGGTCCGGGGTGCCCGCGACGAGCGGGGCGCCCGCGCGCTGGGCGATGTGCCGGGCGGCCACCTTGTCGCCGAGGTCGCGGATGGCCTGCGGCGGCGGGCCGATCCAGATCAGGCCGGCGTCCAGGACGGCCTGGGCGAAGTCGGCGTTCTCGGAGAGGAAGCCGTAGCCGGGGTGGATGGCGTCCGCGCCGGACTCGCGCGCGGCGTTCAGCACCTTGTCGATGTCCAGGTAGCTGGTGGCCGGGGTGTCACCGCCCAGGGCGAACGCCTCATCCGCGGCGCGGACATGCAGAGCGTCGCGGTCCGGGTCCGCGTAGACGGCCACGCTTGCGATCCCGGCGTCCTGGCAGGCCCGGGCCACGCGGACAGCGATTTCGCCACGGTTGGCGATGAGCACCTTCGTCAGCATGCCGTCTCCTGATCGCTCGCCAAGTCGGCGTTGAGCCGGTCCACGGTCTCGACGATCCCGCGGATGTCAGCGCCGGGGGTGAACACCGCGTGGACGCCCATCGCTTCGAGGGCGGTGACGTCGGCGTCCGGAATGATGCCGCCGACCACGATGCGGACGTCTCTTACGTCCTGCTCGTCCAGCAGCCTGACGACCTGCTCGACGATCGTCAGGTGGGCGCCGGAGAGGATGGAGAGGCCGAGGATCGGCGCGTCCTCCGCGATGACCGTCGCGACGATCTGTTCCGCGGTCTGGTGCAGGCCGGTGTAGATCACCTCGTGGCCGGCGTCGCGCAGCGCCCGGGCGATGACCTTGGCTCCGCGGTCATGGCCGTCGAGCCCGGGTTTGGCCACCACCACGCGGGCGCGTGGGGCCGGGACCGCAGCGCCATGACCAGGGCGCTGCTTCAGGACGTTCATGGTGTCTCCGATCGGGTGTTCAGCGAGGCAGGGCGGGCGCGAGCCAGCCGACGGTGCCGTAGGTGTGCGGTGTTCGCGGGGAAAGACTGCGCGAGGTCCAGGCGCTGGGGCGCTCGGGTGCGGGCGGGGGCGCCGACGCTCCGGCCAGGGGCAGCACGGAGACCACGGCGGCCAGCTCCTCCAGTGTCGGGTTGCCCCGTAGGACCTTGATCGTCACAGCGGCTCCTTACAGGGGGATGTTGCCGTGCTTCTTCGGGGGCAGGGATTCCCGCTTGGTGCGCAGCTGACGCAGCCCGCGCACGATGTGACCCCGCGTGTCCGACGGCATGATCACGGCGTCGATGTA
>NZ_JBQQCE010000700.1:0-3536 GCF_052245645.1 Streptomyces sp. KR55
GATCCAGTAGCGCTTGCGGGCGAAGGGGTACGTCGGCAGCTCGGTCCGGCGGGCCGCGGCGGGGGTGACCCGGGACCAGTCGACGTCGGCGCCGGCCAGCCAGTGCTCGGCCACCGCCACCAGGTCCCGCCGGGCCAGGGCCGTCTCCAGGGCGTCGGCCTCGGGGCCGGCGAGGACGACCCGTGCCCGGGTGGCCCGGCCGGTGCCGATCCGGGCGTCGGCCGTGCCCTTGGCGTACGCCTCCAGCAGCGCGGCCGCCTCGGCCACCGAGCCGACGGCCAGGGCCGGTCGGAACTCGTGGGCGGTACGGCCGGACTGGAGAGTGTGGGCGATGTCGGCGAGGCGGAGGGGGCCTTCGGCCGGGCGGGTGGCTCCCTGAACACCGGCGCCGGCCTGTGTGCCGGCGGCGCCCGACGCATCCAGGGCTCCCGAAGCGTCCGAGGCGTTGTCGGCCGACCCGTCGGCGCCTGCGGTCCCGGCGATCGCCTGCGCCATCGCGCCCAGCGTCCGTGCCGTGGTCACCGCCGCCGGCAGGGCGCCGTCCAGCTCCGCCGTCAGCGATGCCTCGAAGCGGGCGCGTTCGGGGACGCCGAAGCCGCAGTCGGCGAGGTCGGTGCCGAGGTCGAGGTACTCGGGGGCCACGCCGACGGTTTCGGCGGCCAGGCGCAGGCACAGCCGCTGGGCGTCGCCCAGGGCGTCCCGGCCGGCGCCCGCCGGATCCGCACCCGTGGCGCCGCGCAGGAACGCGGCGAGGTCGTCGGCGTACGCGCGCAGCCGGTCCTCGCTCTTGGCGGACAGGACGAGGAGCTGGTCGGTGTCCGGGGCGACGGGCTCGGCCGGTGGTGTGCGGTACTCCTCCACGACCAGGCAGGCGTTGGCGCCGCCCCCGCCGAAGGAGCTGACGACCGCGCGCAGCGGCAGGTCGCCGTCGTCCCCCGCGGGCACCCAGGGCTGGAGGGTCTGCTGCACCTCGAAGGGCGTGGTGGTGAAGTCGATGCCGGGGTTGCGCCGGGCGGAGTTCAGCGAGGGCACCAGCGTGCGGTGGCGCAGCTGGAACAGCACCTTGGTCAGGCCCGCGACACCGGCCGCCGACTCCAGGTGGCCGATGTTGGACTTCACCGAGCCGACGGCGACCGTCGGCCGCTCGGCCCGCTCCGCCGCGTCGATGCGCCCGCCGAAGGCCTCCACGAGCCCGGCGATCTCGATGGGGTCGCCGAGCGGGGTGCCGGTGCCATGGGCCTCCACGTAGCCGACGGTGGCCGGGTCGGCCTGGGCGCGGTGCAGGGCGGCGCGGATCACCTCGGCCTGCGCGGCCGCGCTCGGCACGGTGTAACCGCCGGTCTTGCCGCCCGCGTTGATGGCGGAGCCGCGGATCACGCCGAGGATGCGGTCACCGTCGGCGATCGCGTCCTTCAGGGGCCGCAGCAGTACGGCGCCCACGCCCTCGCCGTCGACGAACCCGTCGGCGTCCGCACCGAAGCTCCTGAGCCGGTCACCGCGCGAGATCATCCCGCGGTCGGCCAGCATGCGCAGGTGCATGGGGTGCAGGATCAGGTTGACGCCGCCGGCGATCGCGGTGTGGCACTCCCCCGACCTGATGCTCTCGCAGGCCAGGTGGATCGCGGTGAGCGAGGCCGAGCAGGCGGTGTCGACGGCGAGGCTCGGGCCGGTGAAGTCGAAGGTGTACGAGACCCGGTTGGCGATCGACCAGTGGTTGGAGTGCGCGTCGGTGCGGACGCCGAGGGCGGTGGCCTCGCCGCCCATCCACTCGTAGTTGTTGTTCATGACGCCGGCGAAGACGCCGACCGGGCCTCGGGCGGCCAGCTCGGCGGCCGGGTGGCCGGCGTCGTCCAGGACGGCTGCGGCGGTCTGCAGGAACAGCCGCTCCTGCGGGTCCATCGCCTCGGCGTCGGCCGGCGATATCTGGAAGAAGAGCGGGTCGAACTTGTCGACGTCGTCGATGAATCCGGCCCACTTGCTGTAGCTGCCGCGCACCCCTGCCGGGTCGTGGTGGGCGTCGGCGTCCCAGCGGTCGGCGGGCACCTCACGGATGCAGTGCCGGCCCGCGGCCAGGTTGTCCCACAGCTCGGCGGGCGTCTCGGCCAGCGGGTAGCGGCCGGCGACGCCTACGATCGCCACGCCGTCGCTCGCCGGGGCCGGGGCGGAGGCCCGGGCCAGCAGGCTCAGCAGCAGCTTTCGCTTGTCGTCCACAGTTGCTCTCTCTCACAGGTCTTCGGTCGGCCACCGTGGGCCGGGGCGTCGCCGCCGGGAGGGGGTCAGGCCTGGCCGGTGTGGCGGGCGGCCGCGCGCTGGGCTCGCCGGGAGGTGCGCGGCGCCGGGGCGGTGCCGTCGCCGCCCGGGGCCGTGCCGGGGGCGAGGCCCATCAGCTCGGCGAGGTTGTCCACGAAGGACCGGATGGTGGGGAACTCGACGAAGGAGGCGGCCGGGACCTCGAAGCCCAGTTCCTCGCCGAGCTTGGCGACGACCTCGATGAGCACCAGGGAGTCCAGGCCGAGGTCGAAGAGGTTGGTGTCGAGGGCGGCGAGGTGCCGGCCGCCGAGGACCTTGCCGATCGCCTCGGTGAGGTAGTCCCGGATCAGTTCGACGTTGTGCTGCGGGTCGGCCGGGTCGAAGCGGGCGATCAGCCGGTCCCCGGCCGGTGCCGCCTCGGTCCGGGCGCCGTGGTCGCCGGGCTCCACCCAGTGTCGCCGTCGCTCGAAGCGGTGGGTGGGCAGGGGCACCCGGCGGATGTCCCGGCCGGTGTGCACGGCCGCGAAGTCGAGGTCGGCGCCGAGCACCCACTGGTCGGCGGCGAGGGTGAGCAGGTGGGTGAGGCCGCCGGGCCCGCCGTCCGGTGGGGTGAGGCGGACCGCGTGCCGGCCGGTGCCGTCGAGCAGCGCGTCCAGGGAAGCCGTCGCGTCGGCCGGGCCGGTCCAGACGGCGGGGTCGCGGCCCTCGTCCTCGGTCATCCAGCGGCCGGTGCGCGGCGATACGACGGGCAGCCGGGGCGGCGCGACGCGGTAGGGAGCGGTGCCGCGGGCCAGGGCGAGGGCGTCGGCGAGCCGGAGGGACTCGGCGAGGGCTGCGGCCGTGGCGAGGCCGGTGCCGGTGGCGGCGAGGCCGGCCGGTGCGACGCCCCAGGCGGTGAGGGCGGTGGCGAGGGCGTACTCGTGGCAGCAGGCGGCGACCGCGCCGTCCTCGGCGAGGAGGGCCTCGGCCTCGCCGGGGCGCCCGAGGGCGGCGGCGCAGGCGTCGGCGGCGTCCCGGTAGGCGGGCACCGACGCGTACAGCTCGGCCGCGTCGGCCGGGTCGGCGCCGGTGCCGGTCAGGACGAGGACGGGGGCGCTCGGCTCGCGTCCGGTCACGCCACGGCGGATGCGCTCCTCGTCGCCGAGGGCGAGCGCCATGGCCGCGGAGCGGGTGCTGCCGGCGACCAGGGCCAGCCGGTGGGTGTGGGCGCGGCGGCCGAGGCCGAGGGTCTGGGCGACGGCGGCCGGGTCTAGGCCGGGGTGGGCCCGCAGATGGCGGTCCAGGGC
>NZ_JBQQCE010000701.1:0-3526 GCF_052245645.1 Streptomyces sp. KR55
GCGGATCTGTCCACCGTGCGCACGCTCGTCGTCGCCGGCGAGGCGTCCTCGGCGGACCTTGTGGGCCGCTGGTCGACGGGCCGACGGATGATCAACGCGTACGGGCCGACCGAGACGACGGTGTGCGCCACGATGAGCGCCCCGCTGAACGGCGGCCACCGGCCGCCCATCGGGCTGCCGATCGCCAACATGCGCACCTACGTCCTCGACGGCCGGCTGCGTCCCGTCCCGGTCGGCGTGCCCGGCGAGCTGTACCTCGCGGGCGCGGGCGTGGCGCGGGGATACCTGAACCGTCCGGCGCTGACCGCGGATCGCTTCGTGGCATGCCCGTTCGGCGCGCCGGGCGAGCGGATGTACCGCACCGGCGACCTCGTCGAGCGGCGCGCCGACGGCACCCTCGTGTACCTGGGCCGTACCGACGACCAGGTCAAGGTGCGCGGCCACCGAGTCGAGCTCGGCGAGATCGAGTCCGCACTGACGGCCCAGCCCGAGGTCGCCCAGGCGGCCGTGGTGACCAGGGCGGACCGCCCGGGCCAGATCATCGCCTACGTCGTCCCGTCCGGCGCCGCCGACGACTCCCTCGGCGCGGACCTGCGAGGCCGCCTCACCGGCAGACTCCCGTCCTTCATGGTTCCGGCGGTGGTGGTGCTGTCGGTGCTGCCGTTGACGCCGAACGGGAAGCTGGACCGGCGTGCGTTGCCGGTGCCGGAGTTCGGCGCGGTGGCGGGCCGGGCTCCGCGGACGCCTGTAGAGGAGGTGCTGTGCGGGCTGTTCGCCGAGGTGCTGGGGGTTTCGCGGGTCGGGATCGACGATGGTTTCTTCGATCTGGGTGGGCATTCGCTGCTGGCGACGCGGCTGGTGAGTCGGGTGCGGTCGGTGCTGGGTGTGGAGTTGCCGCTTGCGGCGTTGTTCGATGCTCCGACGGTGGCGGGGCTGGCGGGCCGGGTGGAGGCGCCTGAGTCGGGGGCTGCGCGGCGTGTGTTGGTGCGGCGGGAGCGGCCTGAGGTGGTGCCGCTGTCGTTCGCGCAGCAGCGGTTGTGGTTCCTGAACCGGCTGCAGGGTGTGGATGCGTTGTACAACATGCCGGTGGTGCTGCGCTTGCGCGGTGAGCTGGACCGTGCGGCGTTGCGGCTGGCGGTGGGTGATGTGGTGGCGCGGCACGAGGCGTTGCGCACGGTCTTCCCCGACACCGACGGCCGAGCGCGGCAGGTCGCGCTCGACACCTGGGACGTTCCCCTGCCGGTGGTGGACACCGACGAACAGGCACTGCCGGAGCTGCTGCGGGAGGCAGCGGGCGCGGGCTTCGATCTGGCGCGTGAACTGCCGTTGCGGGTGACGCTGTTCTCGCTGGGCGAGCGGGAGCATGTGCTGGCACTGGTGATGCACCACATCGCCGGTGACGGCTGGTCGATGGGGCCGCTCGCCCACGACCTGGGAACGGCATACGCGGCCCGCCACGACGGGCGCGTTCCCGACTGGCAGCCGTTGCCGGTGCAGTATGCGGACTACGCGCTGTGGCAGCGTGAGCTGCTGGGCGCGGAGGACGATCCGGGCAGTCTGGCGCACGAGCAGCTGGAGTACTGGCGTACGGCGCTGGCGGGTCTGCCGGAGGAGCTGGACCTGCCCACCGACCGCCCGCGACCGCTCGCAGCGAGCCACGTCGGTGGACGCGTGACCGTCGACTGGGATGCGGAACTCCACCGGTACCTGGTCGAATTCGCACGAGGCTCCTCCGCATCGGCCTTCATGGTGGTGCAGGCGGCGTTGGCGGTGTTGCTGAGTCGTCTGGGTGCGGGTGAGGACATTCCGATCGGTACGCCGGTCGCGGGTCGTACGGATGAGGCGCTGGACGATCTGGTCGGGTTCTTCGCCAATACGCTGGTGTTGCGGACGGATGTGTCGGGTGGTCCGACGTTCCGTGAGGTGCTGGCGCGGGTGCGGGCGACGGATCTGGCGGCGTACGCGCATCAGGACGTGCCGTTCGAGCGGCTGGTGGAGCTGGTCAATCCGGCGCGCTCGCGGGCCCGTCATCCGCTGTTCCAGGTCCTGCTGGCCTTCCAGAACACCCCCGAAGTCACCCTCCGACTCCCCGGCCTCAGCGTCGAGACCGCCGGCCTCGACGTCGGCGTCGCCAAGTTCGACCTGTCGCTCAACATCCAGGAACGTCACGACGACCAGCGGCCCGGTGGCATCGGGGGCACGCTCGAGTACAACGGCGACCTCTTCGACCGCGGCTCCGCCGCCGCGATCGCGGCGCGCCTGGAGCGCACCCTGCGCGCTCTGCTGGCCGACCCGGACCGGCCCGTCGACCGCGTCGACATCCTCGACGAGGACGAACGCCACCAGGTCCTCACCGCCTGGAACGCCACCTCCTCCGAGACCCGGCACCAGACCCTCCCCGGGCTCTTCGAGGCCCAGGCCGCCCGCACACCCAGCGCTACGGCCGTCCGGATGGGCGACGCACACCTCACCTACGCGGAGTTGAACGCGCTCGCCAACGGCGTGGCACGCCAGGTGACCGGCCCGGGCGTGGGACCCGAGGACCTGGTCGCGGTGGCCATGCCCCCGTCGCTGCGCCTGCCGGCGGCGCTGCTCGGCGTGCTCAAGGCCGGTGCCGCCTATCTGCCCGTCGACCCCCGGTACCCGGCCGACCGCATCGCGGCCATGCTGGACGACGCCGCCCCGGCGCTGCTGCTGACGACCGAGGAGACGGTCCGGGAACGGGACGAGTTCGGCACCGCCCCGCGTCTGTTCGTCGACACCGTCGACCCCGTGGCCGACAACCCGTCCGACGACCGGCGCACCGCACCGCTGCGGCCCCACCACCCCGCCTACGTCGTCTACACCTCGGGCTCCACCGGCAGGCCCAAGGGCGTGATCGTGGAACAGCGCAACCTCGTCGACTACCTGGAGTGGGCCGGCGCCAGCTATCCGAGTGCGCGCGGCTCCGCCCTGCTGCACTCCTCGGTCTCCTTCGACATGACCGTGACCGCGCTGCTGACCCCGCTGACCGTAGGCGGCTGCGTGACCCTGGGAAGCCTCGACGACCAGGGGCTGCCCGCCACCGCCCCGACCCTGCTCAAGGCGACCCCCAGCCATCTGACGCTGCTGCGGGCCCTGCCCGACCACGCCTCGCCGACCGAGGAGCTGCTGCTCGCCGGAGAGGCACTGACGACCGAGGCGCTGCGCGACTGGCGAAGCGCCCATCCCGGCGTGTCCGTACGCAATGTGTACGGCCCGACCGAGACCACCGTCAGCTGCACCGAGCACCGCATCGAACCGGGCGAGGAGCCCGTCGGCGCGTTCCCGATCGGTCGCCCGCTCGCGAACACCCGGGTGTACGTCCTCGGCCGCGGGCTCCTGCCGGTGCCGGTCGGTGTGCCCGGCGAGCTGTATGTGGCGGGCGATGGTGTGGCGCGGGGGTATCTGAACCGTCCGGGGCTGACGGCGGATCGTTTTGTGGCGTGTCCGTTCGGTGTGCCGGGTGAGCGGATGTACCGCACGGGTGATCTGGTGCGGTGGAACG
>NZ_JBQQCE010000702.1:0-3522 GCF_052245645.1 Streptomyces sp. KR55
ACGAAACAAATGGACGCCGAGGCCGGAGCCTGGAAGGCCGCGAAGCTCCACGTAGGGCATAAACTCTCTCAAAGAGCACCAGCCGCAAGAGCGACGTAGTGCCACAAGCGATACCTAAACGCCCACTGAGAGGGCGGTTCGCGAGTTGATGTCCGTTTCGAAGTGGGGTTGGGGTCGGGCTGCTGCACTGCCAGACGCGCTGAGCTGATCAATGGCTTCCCGGGTCTTCGGGACAGGTTCGGCCAGCCCGGATTTCGGGGTTTGCATCACGGTGTGCAGAAAGAAGCCGGGTGACTTCGGGGTACGGGCAGAGGGAAGCCCTGGGGCCGATCGAGGGCCATGACGCCCAGGCCTCCCTCTGCCCAGCCGCCTGCGGCGGATGCGCGTCCCCAGCCTTACGCCGGTGCAGGGATGGGGGCGCCGGCTGACTCACGAGCCGGTCGCTGGCTCAACGTCTGTGCCCGGCCAATGACACGGCTGCGTCAACGGGTTGACGCAGCCGTGTGCCTCTTGACTTCAGTCGGTGAAGTCGGCGATGAGGACGGCGAATTCGTCCGGGGTGGCCAGGCGGATGCCGAGGGTTTCGGTCTTGGCACGCTTGGACCCCGCGCCTTCTCCGGCGACCACCAGGGTGGTCTTCTTGGAGACGCTGGAGGAGGAGCGGCCCCCGGCGCGTTCGATGACCTCGTTCATCTGGTTGCGGCTGAGCTTTTCCAGCGCGCCGGTCATCGCACCGGTGACCACGACCGTCATTCCCGTCAGTGGCCCGCTCGCTGCCGGGGTTGCCCCGTCGGCGGCATCGGCGCCCTGCTCGCGGGTGTCCGACGGCGTGGCGCCGGGTTCGGTCATGTTCATCCCGGCGGCGGCGAGTTTGTCGATGAGCGGGGCGGGTTCGGCGATTTCGGCGACGATGGACGGGGCCTTCTCGGTGCCGATGCCTTCGACCTGCTGGATCGTTTCGGCGGCGGCAAGCCGGATCTCCTTCCGCACTCCGCCGCCAAACAGATCGAAGCCATCACGTCGCCTCCTCGACTGAAGTCTTGGCGGGCCTCAGCGGCTGGCCTCGACGCCTGCAAGATCCACGACAGAGTCAAGCTGAAGCCGAGAGGGGCAGCCAGCTGGCTCCCCCCTCGAGCTGAGACGGTGGCTACCGTCACCGAACAGATGGCTGCAACCAAGCCGGGCACTGCACGTGGGAGCCACCGTCCTGCAGATAGCTGTCCCAAACCCAGCCATACTTTGACGTCGCTGTGCGCAAATACGTCCACGTAGTACCGTCGCCGCGGGCCCAACAGTGGTAATCGACGAGGTTGTTAGGCGTGGGAGTGAAGTCGTCTGTGCCGCACACCCATGCTGGGCCAGTGCGAAGGTAGACCCTCTGCTCGAAGTAGTATCCGTACTCTTTTTGATCGTTATCGGGTGCGGTAATGCCACACTCGACGGCTTCTTCGGCAACCGCAGAAGCCGCCTGTCCCGCCAGTGTCAAACTGGTCGTGCGGCTGGTGGGGTCGGCCTGCGTGACGCCCTGTCCCAGCATGGCGACAGCAGCCGTCAGTGCCCCGACCACCATGACTGCGCGCTTGCGCCCCATGTCGTCTCCCTAGAGTTGAGAGTTGTCTGAGTTGCAACCACTGGTCGACGTCAGTGGCGACGATTCCACACGGCCAGCCCCCGCCGATCGGTGGTGGAACGACCGTGCACGGCCGGGCTGCCGAAACCTGTCACAAACCTTGAATCCGCTGGTGGCAGCCCATGCGCACCCGATTCGCTACCTTGATCGGACCATGCCTCGAGGCAGCGCTGCCGCATGCGCATGTTCGCCGCCGCTGAGCCGCCTGTACGCACGCCTTCTCGGGATCAGAAACAGGCACTGATTCCTTGCGGCATCGAGCTTGCCGACATTGGCGGAGCCGGAGCAACAGTTTGTGGCTGTCCCGGACAGTCGTTGCTTGTCCGGCCTGGCCAGCGTCTTGTCCGGGACGCTGTCCGGGCTCGCTGAGCGGAGGGAATCGCGACCGTCCGTGCGGAGGGCACGACCGACGGCCGGGCCCGGTGGGCCACCCGAGAAGTTCAGACACAGGCACTGACCTTGTTCTTTAACCTTTCAACCGTTGTAGGGCGATAAGTGTCTTCTCGCGGCGGACGGTTTTGCCCACGTCGTAGCGGGGTGCCCGGTGCCTGTTCGGGGTGCCGGGCGGCCGTCCAGGGCCGGGCCGGTGGGGTTTCGGTGCCCTGGCGGGGCAGGGCATGTGCTGGCGGAGGTTCCGAAACGTCCGCCGGACTCTCGCGGGTGTGAGCCGGTGCGGTGCCGCCGGCTTCTCCCAGGGATGCCGCAGGTCGCGGGTGACCGGACGAGCAAGCCGGAGCTGGGTGTAGGCGGCGATGATCAGCCACGTCCACCGGTCCGCCGCCTCCGGTTCCCGAAGCCGAGGCCGGGTCCAGCCCAGCGTCTGTTTGAACAGCCGAAACGTGTGCTCCAGATCGAAGCGTCGCAGGAACGCCTGCCAGGCCCGGCCGACGTCCGCGTAGTCGGCGCCGGTCTTCGAGGACCACAACCACACCGCCGGGGCCGCCCGGTCCTTCGACAGGTGCTCGACCTCCAGCCGAATCAACGTCCCCTCGATCAGAGGGAGTTCGCCCTCATGGTCCAGCCAGGCAGCCCGGTGGGTCAGCCGGGGGTGGACCCGGTCCCACGCCTGCGTGACGGCCTTGCCGTAGTTCGCGGTGGCGGTGTGGGTGGTGACGGCGGGCTCGGGCCAGGTCTCAGGCTTGGCGAAGCGGAACTCCGGCCCGTGCTTCGGCGGCCGGCCGCCCTTCGGGTCGTAGACGCGCGGCGGCTTCGGCAGCCGCATCACACGGTCGCCGCGGACGCGGCCGACCAGCTCGACAGGCAGGTCCTGCAGGACCCAGGCCAGGCGGGTGACGTCGTAGCCGGCGTCGGTCACGATGGTGATGTCCGGCTCGCCCGGCGCCCACTGGCCTGCCGCGACGAGCCGTTCGACGACATCGCGGAGCTGGGCGGCGGTGACCGCGGTGGCATCGTCGGCTGGGCCAAGCCTGACCGCGTCCAGAATCTGTGTCCAGGACGTGGCACCCATCTCCAGCACCGCGACGAACGAGTACGGCCAGCCCGGAATGAACTGCGAAGCCGTCTTGGCCCGGCCGTAGACGTGGCAGAACAGCCGCTCCGGCGAACACGGCGCGTCTGATCGCAGCCACGGCGAGACGTCTACCGCCAGCACCAGGCGCCCGTCCGGGAAGCGGGGCAGCGGCAGGCCGGCCAGCAGCGACCGCAGCCGGCCGCTGTCGATCCGGCCCTGGTTGAGGCCGTCGTACATAGCGCCATGCCCACGCCGGTGCTCGGGCAGCAACGTCAGCTCCACCGCCGAGTGCACCGCACCCGGAGCACACAGCACCGCGTCCGCCAGCTCGAACAGCTCATCGCCCCGCACGGGCAGACACGCGTACAACTCGTCCCGGAAGCGTGACGCTTCCGGGACGAGTTGTACGCGTGTCTGACCG
>NZ_JBQQCE010000703.1:0-3502 GCF_052245645.1 Streptomyces sp. KR55
CCACGATCAGATAGATCCCGTACGCCACCGCCGCCGCACATGCCGCGAAGGCGGCGTACGCCCCCGCGACGGCGAGCGCGGCAGAGTCGCCCTGCGCCGCCGCGCGCTCCCGGCGGGACAGGCCCGCGATGCCGAGGGTGAACAGGCCCACGAGGGCCACGGTGGCCACGAGGCTGACGCCGAAGACGGAGCCGAGGGCCGCCCAGTCGATCTTCATGCTGCTTCTGCTTCCTTCGTACCTGGGGGGCTCAGACGGCGGCCTGGGAAGGCGCCTGGTCCGCGGATGCGGGCTGCGCGGGGATCGTGGCCGTCAGGCCCTCGGCCGCGCCGGGCGGGGGCGTGGCCACGGCGGCCATCGCGGTCGTCACGACACCGGCCGGTTCCTCCGCCGTGTCGTTGACGTTCGTGTGGTCGACGACCTCACGCCGGGAGAGCTTCCAGATCGCGGCGCTGGAGGCGACCAGGAAGACGGCGACGAGCGCGGTGCCCCACGAGCCGAAGCCGGTCACCCACTCCGCGACGGCACCGACCAGCGCGGCGGCCGGCAGGGTCAGGCCCCAGGCGACGAACATGCGGGTGGCGGTGGACCAGCGCACGACCCCGCCCTTGCGGCCGAGACCCGCACCCATCACCGCACCGGAGACCGAGTGCGTGGTGGACAGCGAGAAGCCCAGGTGGGAGGAGGCCAGGATGACCGTCGCGGCGCTGGTCTGCGCGGCGAAGCCCTGCTGCGGCTGGAGGTCGGTCAGGCCCTTGCCCATGGTGCGGATGATGCGCCAGCCGCCGAGGTAGGTGCCGAGCGCGATGGCCAGGCCCGCCGAGAGGATGACCCACATCGGCGGGTCGGAGTCGGGGGCGAGGGAGCCGCCGGCGACCAGGGCGAGGGTGATGATGCCCATGGTCTTCTGCGCGTCGTTGGTGCCGTGGGCGAGGGAGACGAGGCCGGCGGAGGCGACCTGGCCGGCCCGGTAGCCCTTCGCGGCCGCCTTGCCGTCGGCCTTCCTGCCGAGCCGGTACGTCAGCCGCGTGGCGAGCATCGCCGCGATGCCGGCCACCAGCGGGGCGGCGATCGCCGGGATCAGCACCTTGGTGACGAGCGCGTCGCCGTGCACGGCGCCCACGCCGGCCGAGGCGATGGTGGCGCCGATCAGACCGCCCATGAGGGCGTGTGAGGAGGACGACGGGAGGCCTACGAGCCAGGTCGCCAGGTTCCACAGGATCGCGCCGACGAGTGCGGCGAAGATGACCTCGGGACGTATGCCGCTCTCGTCGACCAGCCCCTTGGAGATCGTGTTGGCGACTTCCACCGAGAGGAAGGCGCCGACCAGGTTGAGGATGGCGGACATGGCCACCGCGACCTTGGGTCTGAGGGCACCGGTGGAGATGGTGGTTGCCATCGCGTTCGCGGTGTCGTGGAAACCGTTCGTGAAATCGAACGCGAGTGCGGTTACCACCACAATCGCGAGGATCAGCGAGATGCCTTCCATTTACCCAGGCAATCGTTCGAGGTCATTGGCTGGACGAACGTACGTAACCCAAGTGAACGAAAGGTGAACTGAGGGGGGCTCCCTGGTGTCGCAAGGTGGGGGCCGTCGTCCGGTCAGGGATCGACGGCCCCGTGGCGCCCGGCTACGAGCCCTTTGCGAACTTCCTCAACTGGGTCGTCGAGCCGTTGAAGAGATTCTGGTCACCCGGCAGGCTGCCGCTGTTGTCGTACTGCCAGAGCGTCCAGAACGACCACCCGGCCGGGAGTGTTCCCGTGCTCGCCGAGTCGTAGCGCGCTATCCACAGTGCGTGATTGCCGGCGAAGGCGCGGCTGCTGCCCGTGCAGGTGTTCCACCAGTGGGTGGTGGTGTAGATCACGGGGCGGCGGCCGGTGAGCCGCTTCACCTCGTCGCTGAAGGCCTTGATCCAGCTGACCATCTTCGCCTTGCTCAGGCCGTAGCACTTGTGCTTCTTGTCGTACGGGTTGTACTCGATGTCGAGCGCGGGGGGCAGCGTCCAGCCGTCCCCGCGCCAGGCGCCGCCGTTGCGGACGAAGTACGCCGCCTGGGCCTTGCCCGACGACTTGTTCGGCAGTGCGAAGTGGTAGGCCCCGCGTATCAGGCCTGCGTTCCGTGCGCCGTTGTACTGCTGGCTGAAGTACGGGTTGCGGTACGTGGTGGACTCGGTCGCCTTGACGTAGACGAACCGGGCGCCCTTGGACTTCGTGCTCTGCCAGTTGACGTTCTTCTGATGGGACGAGACGTCGTGCCCCTTCGGCTTGCTCGCCGCCGAGGCCGGAATCTCGGCCAGTGCGGTCCCCCCGATCGCGAGGGCTGCCACCGACGCCGCGGCGAGGCGGCTGCGATGGCGGAATGGTTTGCGGTCACGGGCCATGTTTCCCCCCCGGAATGGCAACGTGCATGACAAATCCCCCCAGAGAGTACGGGAAGATCGTTGAATGCTCATCGATCTCCGGCCAAGTAGGGGTGAGGGGGGATCTGTGTCGATATGCACCCTTCCGGACGTGCCGCTTCCGCCCTACAGTGCCCCGGCGCGGCAACCGCCCGACGGCCTCCCTGGCAGGATCACGGCATGGCGGAAAAGCGGCGGGACCAGCGGGACGTCCGGGGCGGCCGGGAGGGCGCACAGGAAGTGGGGGAGTCGCGGATGAGCGGTGTGCGGGACGAGGAGTTCCGGGCCTGGCAGGCGCTCGTGGCGACGGCCCGCCGGACCGTGGCCGACGGACTGGTCGTCGGTACGTCCGGCAATGTGTCCGTACGCGTCCGGGACACGGTCCTGGTCACACCGTCGGGCGTCCCCTACGACCGGCTCACGCCGGACGACCTGACCGCCGTCGACCTCGACGGACGGCAGGTGCGCGGCACGCTCGTCCCGACGAGCGAACTGCCCATGCATCTCGCCGTGTACCGCACCACCGACGCCCGCGCCGTCGTCCACACCCACGCCGTGCACGCCACCGCCGTCTCGACGCTCGTCCGCGAGCTCCCCGCGATCCACTACATGGCCGGCGCGCTCGGCGGGCCCGTCCGGGTTGCCCCGTATGCGACGTACGGCACCGAGGAGTTGGCCGAGAACATGCTGCACGCCCTCGCCGACCGCTCCGGCTGCCTCCTCCAGAACCACGGCACCCTCACCTACGGCGCCACCCTCGACCAGGCCTACGACCGCACCGCCCAGCTCGAGTGGATGTGCCACCTCTGGCTGACCGCCTCCTCGGTCCCCGGCCTGACTCCGACCCTCCTGTCCGACGACCAGCTGAGGGCGGCGGGGGAGCGGTTGCGGGGGTACGGGCAGCGGGGATAACGACCCGGCGGAGCTGCGGGTGGCCGTGCCGCACGTAGCTGCGGGCAGTCGTGCCTCCCCCAGTGCCTTAAGGGCCTGGGGGGGACCCCCAGGGCGGCACGGGTGGGCGATGGGGGTCCCCCCGGCTCGAGCGAAGCCGAGAGCGGGGGAGGCACCCCGCACGCGCCGGTGAGCGATCCCCCCACCCGCCCCC
>NZ_JBQQCE010000704.1:0-3499 GCF_052245645.1 Streptomyces sp. KR55
GCGACCGACAACTCGGCGTACGCGGCCACCGAATCGGCCTCGCTGTTCGCGGAGTTGACGATCCGTTCGCGCTCGGCCCGCGTGTAGACGAACCCCAGTGGAATCTCCAGGCCGAGCAGGACGAGCGCGGCCAGGCTGAGGTGGCTCAGCAGCAGCCGGCGGGTCATGAGGCGGTGGGACCGTGCGGGGGGTCCGGTGCGGGGCTGCGCACGGCGAGCCGGAAGCCGACGCCCCGCAGGGTCTGGATCCACGCCGGGTGGCCCAGCTTGCGGCGCAGGGTGGCGACATGCACGTCCAGGGTCTTGGTGGGGCCCTCGTAGTGGTCGTCCCAGACCCGGTTGAGGATCTCCTGCCGCGAGTACACCGCTCCGGCGTCCTCGGACAGCAGCGCCAGCAGTTCGAACTCCTTCGGCGTCAGCGTGACCGGCACGTCCCCGACCCACACCTGCCGGGTCCGCCGGTCCACCACAAGGGGGCCGGCTGATGCGGGTGGGGTGTCGTCCGCCGGATCGGCGTACGGCGTCTCGTGGCCGGCCGACTCGCCCTCGTACGACGACTGCTGCGCGTACGGGTCGGCGGCGGGCGGCAGTCGGTGGCGGCGGTGTGCGGCGCGGATCCGGGCCACCAGCTCCCGTACGCTGAACGGCTTCGCCAGGTAGTCGTCGGCGCCCAGCTCCAGGCCCAGCACCCGGTCGGCCTCCTCGCCCCGGGCGCTGAGGATGATGACGGGGACGTCGGAGGACCGGCGGATGCCGCGGCAGACGTCGATGCCGTCCATGTCCGGCAGACCGAGGTCGAGCAGCACGACATCGCCGTACGGTCCCGCCAGCCCCTCCGCACCGGTGGCGACGTGGTGGACCGTCAGGCCGAAGTGCCGCAGTCCGTCGGCGAGCGGTTCGGCGATCGACTCGTCGTCCTCGATGAGCAGCACTCGTACGCCCATGGCGTCCTGTCTCTCCATAAAAAATCCGGACAACACGAATCCCTTGCTGTGGGAGTGGACACGCTACAAGGAAATGCACACGCGGGTGTCCTGATCCCGGCCTTTGTGAAATGGCCCTCAGAAACCGCTTGCGCTTCTTTTCCTTGGGGTTCGCTTAACCTTCCTCTGGGGTACACCCCCCTACCTTCGTGACTCCTGGTCGGAACCAGTGTCAGGGAGGCATGGTGAAGGCGTTGCTGGACCGCGCCCGCTCGTTCAGGCGACGGGTCGACTTCGAGGGCGACGAATACCGGAAACTGGCCGTCGGGCAATTTCCCGAGGCCTTGTTCATTACCTGCTCGGACTCGCGGGTGATTCCCGCGTTGATCACCGGAGCGCGGCCCGGCGAGATATTCGAGCTGCGCAATGCGGGCAATATCGTGCCGCCGTACGACGAGCAGGGCGCAGCCTCCGGCGAGGCCGCCACCATCGAGTACGCGCTCGAAGTGCTGGGCGTTCAGGACGTCGTGGTGTGTGGCCATTCCCACTGCGGGGCCATGAGCGCGCTCACACACGGCACCGATCTGTCCGGGCTGCCGCGCGTCGACGCGTGGCTCGAGCATGCGCGGCCGGGGCTGGAACCCGTACTCGGTGAGGCGGGACGGCGGTCGGGGGATCCGACGCTGCGCGAGGTCGTGCAGCTCAACGTCCGCAATCAGCTTGCCGTCCTGCGCGAATATCCGGTCGCCCGGCGGCTGATCGACAGCGGGCGGCTGCGGCTGCACGGCTGGTACTACGAGATCGACACCGGCACGGTCCACGAGCTGGACGAGGACGGCCGGTTCCGGGTGCACGGGTCATGAGCGGGGCGCATGCCCGGCGGGCCGCCGGGCCACGGAAGGGCGGCTCCGCGCCCCGGAAGGGCGACTCAGGCTCCGGCGTCGACCTCGGCACCGAGATCACCGCCTCGCTCGTGGTGTTCCTGGTGGCGCTGCCGCTGTGCATCGGCGTCGCGGTCGCCTCCGGGGTGCCGGCCGAGCTGGGGATCATCTCCGGGGTCATCGGCGGGCTGGTGGTCGGGGCGATCCGGGGAAGCACCCTCCAGGTCAGCGGTCCGGCGGCAGGGCTCGCCGCCCTCGTCGCGGAGACCGTGCTCGAACACGGCGTCGCCATGCTCGGAGTGATCGTCCTCTTCTCCGGCGTCCTCCAGATCGTGCTCGGCCTGGTGAAGCTCGGCCGGATGTTCCAGGCGATCTCCCTCGCCGTCGTCCAGGGCATGCTCGCCGGCATCGGGCTGCCGCTGATGTTCAGTCAGCTGTATCCGATGTCCGACGCGAAGGCCCCGGGGACGCCGTTCGAGAACATCGCCGGCATCCCCGGGCTGGTCGCCGACGTCGCGGCCGATCCGCAGGCGATGACCGCGGCCGGGCTCGGCGTCGTCACCATCGTGCTCAGCTTCGTCTGGAAGAAGGTGCCGGGCCCGGTCAGGAAGATCCCGGCCGCGCTCGTCGCCGTCGGCATCGGCATCGCCGTCGCCGCACTGCCGGGCGTGAACGTGAAGACCCTCCAGGTCGGCAACCTCGCGGACTCGGTCGACATGCCGGGGCCTGAGCAGTTCGCGGGGCTCGCCGACGCCGCGATCATCACCGCGATCCTCACCTTCACGGTGATCGCGTCGGCGGAGAGCCTGTTCACCGCCGCGGCCGTGGACCGTATGCACACCGGACCGCGCACCAAGTACAACACCGAGCTCATCGCCCAGGGCGCTGGGAACACCATCGCCGGCATCCTCGGCGCGCTGCCCATCACGGCGGTCGTCGCCCGTAGCTCGGCGAACGTCCAGGCCGGGGCGAAGACCCGGATCTCCCGCACCCTGCACGGGCTGTGGCTGCTGGCCTTCGCGCTGCTGCTGCCGCAGGTCCTCGCGCTGATCCCGATCTCGGTGCTCGCGGGGGTGCTGGTGCACAGCGGCTGGAAGCTGTTCGCGCCGGAGGAGTTCCCCAGGATGTGGCGTCAGGACCGGGGTGAGTTCGCCGTGATGACGCTGACCACCCTCGTCATCACGGCCACCGCGCTGCTGGAGGGCGTCCTCGTCGGCCTCGCGGCCGGGGTGGTGCTGGCCGCGCTGCGGATGTCCCAGGCGGTCGTACGGCAGCACATCGAGGAGGACACCGCCAAGGTCGTCATGGCCGGCAACGCGACCTTCCTGCGGCTGCCGCGTCTGATCGAGGCCCTGGAACAGGCCGCCGCCTCGGGCAAGCCGCGCATCCGGCTCGACCTGCTCGGCGTGACCCACCTGGACCACGCCTGCCGCACCCAGATCGACGAGTTCGTGAGCCAGCAGCGTGCGGCGGGGCTTCGGGTGGAGCTGCTCATGCCGGAGCTGACGGACACGGGGGTGCTGGTGCCGGAGGCGAAGGACGCGGGGGAGAGGGTGACGGGCCCGGCGGGCGCGGGGGCCGAGGCGGTGGAGTATCCCGGCGCGGCGGGCGTGCCGCCGGGGTATCCCAGCGAAGGTGGCATGCCTGCGGGGTATCCCAGCGAGGCGGGCGTGCCGAGGGGGTATCCCGATGTGGC
>NZ_JBQQCE010000705.1:0-3433 GCF_052245645.1 Streptomyces sp. KR55
GGGCAGCGGCCGTTCTTTCGTGCTTCGTTACTCGACATCTCGAAGCGTGAAGAACGGCCGCGCCACGTGCTGCCGGTTCCCGGAGAACTCAGCAGGTCGAGTGACCTGCGGCGTTAAACGCCAAGCTAAGGCCAGCCCACCACGCTGCTACTACCCGTACGAGCAGCCTGATCTGCACGGTTCGGCGGGCAGCGTTCCTCACCCTGGGTACCCTTCGACGCCGCCAAGCAGACCAAGATGCGCATCACTGCCCAACAACGGCGTTGCGCATGGAGCCCGGATTCCGGCGTTTCCACAGGACCCAGTGCGCACGAAGGTCCGAAACCTACACGGCCGGTGTAGAATCCGCGATTCGGTGAGCACTGTCGGCGGATCATGAGCACCGTCGGGGCAAATCCGGGTGAGCATGATCATCGGTGACGCTCAGTAGCTCTCAGGTATGGGATTGCGGTCTTGTGTCCGGACCGTACGGGTGCTCCGTACCGTCGACGGTTTGCGATCTTGCCCGGGGTGTCCCGGGGATCACAGGCGTAGCCATAGCCGGAGCGCGGCGACGGGCCCTGCGAGGTGTGATCGATGCGTCTCGCTGGGTTGGGCCTTGGGCCGGTGGGCCGACCTGCGCACACTGGAACTGTGCGCGAAATGATCGTCGGCGGGATGGCGGAGCGTGAGGATCTGCTCGCTGCAGCCGTCGTCGAAGCCGTCGAAGGAACCGGCGCGTACGCCGGGAGCGTCTTTCTCCGCTCCCGCGACCGTCGGTCGATCGTGCTCGCCGCGACGTGCGGGGTGCCACCTTCTCTGCTCGGTGGCTGGCACCTCATTCCGGTGAGCAGTCCCATCCCGGTCGCCGCAGCCTACAGCTCTGGGCGCACGGTCCACCTGACCGACGCCGACGAGACGATGCGCCGGTTTCCTCAGCTGGCGGTAGCTCTGCCGTACGCCTTCGGCTCCTGCTCCGTTCCGGTAGGTGCAGGTGAGGAGACCTTCGGGGCGCTGGCGATCGTCTGGGCGGCGTCACCCGGCAGCGAAGGGCTGTCCAAGGCCCAGCGCCGCCGCGTGCGGACCATCGCCAAACGGCTCGGTGCCTCCCTCGCCGATCTCCGCGCCCGTACCGGCGATCCCGTCGAGTGCGACCCGCAGACGATTCCCGTCGAGACCCCAGCTCCCTCGGCACCGGCCGTGAGGGTCGGCCTGTTCGACTGGGACCTCGTGAACGGCACCCTCACCGTGGACGACGAGCTCTGCGCGATCTTCGGTCTTGCCCCCCGTGCTTTCGACGGACGAGCCGAAACGCTGGCTTCCTGCTTGCACCCCGGCGACCGCGCCGCCCTTCGGGCGGCTGCCCGCGCGGCAGCCGCCGAGGGCCGGATCACATCGTGGCGCCTGCGCATACGGGATCGCGGGGACGGCGGCGAGGGGTACCGCACGGTCGAGTTGTGGGGCCGCGCACCGGAGGCCGACGACGCGCGGGCACGCACCCACCTGGTCGGCACGGTTGTCGACGCGCAGGCCGGCAGCGCGGCCGTCGCCGCGGTCGAACGGCTGCGGGACGGGGTGTTCTCCCTCGCCCCCGACGGGCGGGTGACCTACGCCAACCACAGCGCCCTGCAGCTGCTGGGCGTGCGCGGCGACGAGTTGCTGGGGCAGTCTCTCTCGGACGTGCTGCCGTGGCTGTCCGATCCCGACGTCGAGTACCGGCACCGGTCCGCGATGATCTCGCAGGCGCCGGTCTCCTTCCTGGCCTGCCGACCGCCCGACCGGTGGCTCGCCTTCTTCCTCCATCCGGAAGCGGACGGAGTAACCGGCCGGGTGGTGCCCTCCGGTCATCCCCCCTGGGCCTCAACGCCATCAGCCTCCTCGGCCGAGACGGCAACCGCTGCCACACCGGCGCGCCTGGGCGTCATGTACCACGTCCTGCAGCTGGGCAGCGCGCTGACCGAGGCGGTCACCGCCCGCGAAGTCTGCGAAGTCATCTCCGACCAGCTCCTACCAGCCTTCGGAGGCCAGCAGCTGGCGATCTACGTGGTCCGCGACGGAACGATGCGTCTGCTCTATCACACCGGCCACCACGAAGACTTCCTCGACTGGCTGGAGGGCGTACCGCTGCATGCGTGCCTGCCCGGTACGGAGACCCTGACCTCCGGCGCTCCGCTCTTCATCGAGTCGCGGCAGGACCTCTCCCAGGGCTACCCGGGCATCCCCACGGGCGGAGTGAGCTCTTGGGCGTATCTGCCACTGATCGCCTCCAGCCACCCTGTCGGCACCTGCGTCCTCGGCTTCGACGAGATCCACCGATTCACGGAGAAGGACCGCGGCGTCCTCACCGCACTCGCCGGGCTGATCGCCCAGGCCCTGGAGCGAGCGCGGCTCTACGACGCGGAGTTCGCCCTTGCGCGCGGCCTGCAGCAGGCGCTCCTGCCGCACCGGCTGCCAGTAGTCCCGGGTATCCGCACCGTCGCGCGCTATCTGCCCGGCACCAGCGGAATGGACATCGGTGGCGACTGGTACGACGTAATCCCCACCGGTAGTGGGGTCTCTCTTGTCATCGGAGACGTGGAGGGGCACAGCATCGCCGCCGCGGCCACCATGGCCCAGCTGCGCAGCGCCGTACGGGCCTTCGCCGCAGTAGGCCATACGCCTGGCGATGTGATGGCGGGCGCCAACCGGACCCTCATCGACCTCGGCCCCGGGCTGCTGGCCAGCTGCTGCTACATCCACCTTGAACCCCACGGCCACCACGCCTACGCCGTCACCGCCGGCCACCCCCCACCCCTGCTCCGCCGTCCCGACGCGACGACCAACGCCCTTGAACTGGACGTCGGCCCACTACTCGGTGTGGATCGCGCAAGCGCCTATCCAGCAACCCGGATCGACCTCCCGCCCGGGTCCGTCCTCGCCCTCTACACCGACGGACTGGTCGAGGAACGCGGCGCCGACATCGACGTGGGGATTGACCGCCTGCGAGCATCCCTGGCTCACGCCCCTGCGGACTCACTGGACGAACTCGCCGACCGGCTTCTGCACAACGCCCGGGGCTCCTCGTACCGAGCCGACGACATCGCCCTGCTGCTCACCGAGTACGGTTCCGGTCACGGTGCCGAGGTGACACCTGACCACGGTGTCATTCTCACTGACTCGGCAAAACGCTAGACCAACGCCGAACTCGCCTGCGGCCATGATCAGCATCCACGGCAATGGCCGCAGCTCCTCACGGCGTCCACCCGCCACCGACTTTGCGGGCCGGGCACCGGAAACGTTCGCCGGTGCCCCGTGTACGTATCAAAGACCACTGGTGGCGCGTAGTCACTAGTACTCCAGCCGTAGATCGTGATCTTCATGCCTGAGTGGCTTGTCGACGGTAGTGGCCGGCCTGGGATCGGGCCTGGTGGCGGCGCCGCCAGTCGGACCAACCGAGCCGGTGGGCGGCATCGTG
>NZ_JBQQCE010000706.1:0-3428 GCF_052245645.1 Streptomyces sp. KR55
GCCGGCCTGGCGGCAACGAGTGCCGTCCCGGACAGTGGCCGACAGATCAAGACTCAGGACAAGACAGTCAGTCGTATCGCGGGTCAGGCCACCGCCGAGACGGCACCGCCATCCTCACAGTCGTATCGCGTGGCGACCGCGCGGTGGCGTTTGAGGCGATTGATCCCGCACTCCACCGCGTGGCGCTCTTTGTAGTCGGCCGGGTCGAACTTCGGCGGACGGCCCCCGCGGGAGCCGCGCTTCTTGCGGTTGGCGATCTGATCGCGCTTCTCCGGGATGGTGCAGCGGATCCCCCGTCGGTGCAGGTAGGCGCGGTTCGCGCGGGAGCCGTACGCCTTGTCGGCGCGGACGATGTCGGGCAGGGTGCGCGGGCGTCCAGGCCCGAGCCGGGGCACGCGGATGCGGCCGAGGACGACCTGGAACTGCGGGGAGTCTCCGCGCTGCCCGGCCGTGATCACCAGCGACATCGGCTTCTGGGCCTGCTCGACCGCCAGGTGCAGCTTGGTGGTCAGCCCGCCGCGGGAGCGTCCGAGCCCGTGGTCGTCGGGCTCGGTGAAGACCCCGCCGGGCGGCTCGACCTGGAGATCCCCCTTTTGCGAGCGCCGGCCGCGTGCTGGTGGGCGCGGGCGATGGTGGAGTCCACCGAGACCTCCCAGGTGATCAGGCCCTTCGCGTCGGCCCGGGCCTGGAGCTGTTCCAGGATGCGGTGCCAGGTGCCGTCGCGCTGCCAGCGGCGGAACAGTCCGTACACCGTCTCCCACGGCCCATACCGTTCGGGGAGGTCCCGCCACGGTATGCCGGTCCGGGTGCGGAACCGTATCCCGTTGATCAGCTGCCGCTTGGTGTGCACCGGCGGACGTCCGGACCTGATGCCCTTCGGCAACAGCGGCTCCAGCACCGCCCACTGAGCTTCTGTCAGATCTCCCCGAGTCACGAGACGTGATCATCGCACGACCTTGATCCACTTCTGAAACACGCCCTAGGTGTATTGACCCGCAGGCTTGTTGACGCGGCTGATGGGTGGCGGGCCATCGAGCGCGGTGTGGCACCGGTGGTAGTTGTAGGTGTGCAGGTAGTCCGCCAGGGCTTCGGTGCGTTCAGCGTTGCTGGAGTACGGGCGCACGTACGCCCATTCGTCGAGCAAGGTGCGATTCAGGCGCTCCACCTTGCCGTTCGTTTGCGGACGGTAGGGCCGGGTGCGTTTGTGGATGATGTTTGCGGCGCTCAGGGTCTGTCCGAACAGTGTGGATCTTAGATCTTTTCCCGCAGCCCTGGTCATCCCGGCATCTGCTCAGGACTCGGCCGCTGTCGTACTCAGAGCGCGGAACGGACTGTGGGAGACACGATGGGGCGTGGGCGCCGGCACGGATTCACCTGCCGACACCCCTCATAGGCTGCATCTCCCGGCGGCGAGTGCCGTGATCGCGCACTCGGCGGCGTGCCGTGCCGCGAGCGCGGAAGGGAAGGGCCCGCAACCGTGGGAAGCGCGGCCGGTCGGTCCGTTCGTGATACGCCACTGCCAGGCAGTGTGTGCGGCAGGGGGCGAGGGGTGGTGCCAGACGGGCTGTGCGGAGGAGGGTGGGTTCTCCGCGTTCTGGACCAGTACGTCGTGGACCACTCCGCCGATCACGGTAGAGGAACGCCTCACGTTGTCGTCGGTGCTCCAGGCCAGGGGCGTCGGGGAGGACTCCGACACTTCCAGGAGGACATCGGCGAAGTCGGCCAGAGTCCGATACAGCGCGGCACGAGCCGTGTCGCTGTGGTGACGGCCCCACCGGCATGGGGTCCGTTCGGCGATTTCGTCCACGATGACCTGCGCGGCGATGTCGTCCAGAGAGTCCGGCTGTTCGAGGCGTTCCCGCGCCAGAGATGCGGTGGCGCCCCACGCGAGGTCGTCGTGGGTCATGGCGGTGCAGCGTGCCAGCGTCCACAGGTCGGCGGGCCCCAGGTCGTCGACCGTGTGCTGGATGCAGCGGGCGACCGCGTCCGACAGGGGCGGGACGTGGGCGTTCAGGAGGCCGGCGCGCACCTCGGTGGCCGCGCTCACGTCGCCCGGTTGCAGCGCGCCCAGCGGCAGCGAGGTCGCTGCGTGAAGTACGCGCCCGTAGACGCGCCGTGCCGGATGAGGACCGGAGGGCGGTGCAGGGCGCCCCGACAGGGAGCACAAGGCGTCCAGCAGGTTCACCGGTGCAACCCTCAGGTTGACGCACGCTCTCGACAGGCGATCATCCATCGTGTCCCCCTCCTCTTTCAGGGATGGAGGCCGGTCTGGCGCGGTCCCGGGGGCCGCGCCAGACCGGCCTTGCCCTGTAGCCGAGTCAGTCGTCCAGGACTGCCAGGGCGTCGATCTCCACGAGCAGTCCCGGAGGGAGCTGCATGTAAACGGTGGTGCGGGCGGGGAAGGGTTCGCCGACGGCCGCCGCGTACGCCTCGTTCAGCTCGGGCAGGTGGGCGGGGTCGGTGAGGTAGACGCGGAGCATCACGATGTCCTTCAGTCCGGCGCCGGCCGCCTTGAGTACGGCGGTGACGTTGCGCAGCGTCTGCGTGGTCTGCTCGGCGACCGTGGTGCCGACGACCGCGCCGGTGGCCGGGTCGAACGGGAGTTGCCCGGAGACCTGAAGAATCGGGCCCTTGCGGATGCCCTGGGACAGCGGGGCTGCCGGAGTGGGTGCGTTCTCGGTGGTGATGACGGTTCTCATGGTGTGTCCTTCACGGAAGGGCGCACAGAGCGATCTGTGCGACGGGGTCAGGCCCAGGCCTGTCGTTCCTGGCTGCGGGGGTCGTCGACCTGGGTCCACTCGGCGTCGATGTGCATCGTGGTCCGGCGTGTGGTGTCGTACTGGTCCCAGCCGGGGTTGCCGGTCCTGGCGAAGCGGATCCAGGCCTCGTGCGTGCGGGGGGCGAGGTCCGCGGGGGGCTTGTCGGGGCCGAGCAGGACGCCCTCACCCGCCAGCTGCGGGAGTTCGGCGATGTCGAAGACGAAGGGGAGTTCCATCGTGTGGGTGGCGCCGAGGTCTCCGCCCAGGGCCTGGGAACGCCAGGCGAACTCGTAGCTGAACGTGGCGGACTGGGGGTGCGCGGCATGTGCGCCGACCAGGGCCCAGCTGCCCGCGCCGAACAGCGCGTCACCCATGATGGCCGACCGCAGCTCACCGAAGGACGCCTCGGGGCGGGTGGTGCGGTACGTCTCCACGAGCTGCGCGGGCTTGGGGTGCGAGCGCGCCGCCGTATCGTCGACATCGTCGGCGGTCGAGGTTGCGAACTTGTCCACCGGGACCAGGTAGAGGTTTCCCTCCTCGGTATGTCGAAGACGAAGGGGAGTTCCATCGTGTGGGTGGCGCCGAGGTCTCCGCCCAGGGCCTGGGAACGCCAGGCGAACTCGTAGCTGAACGTGGCGGACTGGGGGTGCGCGGCATGTGCGCCGACCA
>NZ_JBQQCE010000707.1:0-3420 GCF_052245645.1 Streptomyces sp. KR55
TGTCGCACGGCATCACGCCCCGGTTCACCACCTGGTGCCCCGAGCCCACGACCCCGCTCGGCAAGGCCAACCCACAGGGCGCGCCGCTGGAGTACCACATCCGGCTCCTTGAGGCCTACCGCGCCACCATGGACGACTTCGGTCTCTCCTCGCCCCCCGGCTACGGCCCGCCCGGACCCGGCCGTGCGGTTTTCTCGGTGAGCTCCTTCATGGACAGTCTGCCCGCGCAGGAGCCGGCCGAGGTGTAGGGCGGACACGCCCTGAGCCGGATCGAGACGTTCCGGCCCCCCATCCGTATGAGTCACAGAGCGCCGATGCGTGGACGGAGGAACGCAAGGGGGATTTGAATACGCGGCTTGTCAGTTGTGTCGGAACCGTGAAAAGCTCTTGACCCGCCCCGAGGTTCCCCCCAACTCCCTTGCCAACATGGTGAGTTGACCTCGCATGTGGATGCAGGAGACTCATGCCCGACCTGCCGACCCCCCAGGACGCCGCCGAGGCCGCGCTGTTCTCCGAGTGCTGGGACACGGTGCTCTCGTACGCCGACCTGTGCACGTCCGGCTCCGCGGCGGCGACACAGCTTGCCCGGGAGGCGTTCGCACACGGTATACGCGAGGCCCGCTCCGCCGACTCCGGAACGCATCGGAACGGTGGCCGGCGGGCCCCCCGACTGCCGCGGATCGCCCTGCTGCTGACCGCCGTCCGCACCACGGCGGCCGACTGGGAGAGCCAGGGCGAGGGCCACCGACTCGACCCCGAACTGCGCCTGTGGCTCAACTCCGAGCAGGCCGCCCGTTACACCGGCCCGCCGCTGCGCCGCCCGCTCGCCCTGCGTGCCCTGCGCGACATGCAGGGACCCGACGCGGAACTGCTGTGGCTGGCCGAGGTGGAGGCGCTGCCGCTGCCGGTGGTGGCCCGCCGGCTCGGCCTCGATCCGTCCGGCGTCGCCGAGGAACTCACCGAGGTACGTGGCCTGTTCCGGGACCGCTGCCTGCGCAACCACCTCGACACGCCGCTGAGCCCGCAGTGCCGCAGCTACGCCCGGCTGCTCGACGCGATCACCCGCTCACCGATCGCCGACACCCCCGACGACCTCTCCCGGCACCTCGCCCGCTGTGTGCAGTGCGCGGAGGCCGCGGCCTGCCTGCGGCTGCACGGCGGCGCACTGCCCGGCGCCCTGGCCGGCGGAGTCATCGGCTGGGGCGGCCTCGCCTATCTGGAACGCCGCCGCCGGGCCGCCGAGGTCCGCCTCGGTGCCGGCCGCCCCGACGCGGGCGACCCGGACGACGAGGCGGCGGGGGCCGGCGCCGACAAGGCACGCGTCCTGCGCAACGGACTCCTCGTCGCCGCCGCCCTCGTCTCCCTGCTCGCCCTCGCCGTCACCCTGATGCCCCGCGGCGGCACCGGCGACAACGCCGCGGCATCCGGCGACGGCGCCGACCGCCAGCCCGTCGCCGACCCGCGCCCCTCCCTACCGTCCGTCGACCCCCGCCCCTCCGACCCGTCGTCCGCGTCGCCCGAGCCGTCGGACCGCAAGGGGTCCGACCCGCCGACGCGGCACGAGGACCCCGACCCGGAACCCCAGGGCACCTCCACCTCCACCACTCCGGCGGACACCGGCCCGGCCGATGACGAACCGGCCGCCTGCCAGGTCCGGTACGACCTCGTCGGCCAGTGGCCCGACGGCTTCCAGGCCACCGTCACCGTCACCACCGAGCACGCCCTCGACGACTGGCGTGTCGCCTGGTCCTTCCGGGACGGCCAGCGGATCAGCCAGATGTGGGACGCGAGCTTCACCCAGAACGGCGCGCGCGTCGTCGTCGACGCCGCCGACTACAACAGGTCCGTCCCCGCCGACGGCAGCATCTCCTTCGGCTTCCTGTCGTCCTGGCGCGGCAAGAACTCACCGGCGTACGGCTTCACGCTGAACGGGCAGGACTGCGCCACGGCCTGAAAATGCTTTGACGGGCCGTCCCCGCGCCCGGCTAGAGTTACGGCGCATCAGGCGGTGGCCGCAGCCACCGCCGTACTGCCGAATGCGCGTTGAGGAGGTGTCGACCGATGGCTGTCACTGCGATGGGCGCTGCCCGCATCCAGAAGTTCATCAAGTCCACCTCCGTGGCCACCGGCTGACACCCGACACCTTTCACGCGCCGCACATCCGCGCGCCCGCCGGGGCCACCCTTGTGAAGGGTCACCCTTGACTTCCACTTCTGCTTCCGCCGCGCTCGCTCCCTACGGCTGGGACGAGGCATGGGCGGAGACGTTCGCCCCGTACGACTCCGAAGGGCTGCTGCCCGGGCGTGTGCTCCGGGTGGACCGCGGTCAGTGCGACGTGGTCACCGCCGACGGCGTCCTGCGGGCCGACACCGCTTTCGTCACCCCGCACGACCCCCTGCGCGTCGTGTGCACCGGCGACTGGGTCGCCGTCGAACCCGCGGGCAACCCCCGCTACGTACGGACGTGTCTGCCACGCCGTACCGCCTTCGTGCGCTCCACCTCCTCCAAGCGGTCCGAGGGGCAGATCCTCGCGGCCAACGTCGACCACGCGATCGTCGCCGTGTCGCTCGCCGTGGACGTCGATCTCGGCCGGATCGAACGCTTCCTTGCGCTCGCCTGGGAATCCGGGGCGCAGCCGGTCGTCGTCCTGACCAAGGCCGACCTGGTGCCGGACGCGGCAACGCTCGCGCATCTCGTCCAGGACGTGGAGACGACGGCGCCGGGCGTGCCGGTGCTCGCGGTCAGCGCGCTCGACGGGGACGGGCTCGAGGTCCTCGCGGCGGTCGTCTCCGGTGGTACGTCCGTACTGCTCGGGCAGTCCGGCGCGGGCAAGTCGACGCTCGCGAACGCCTTGCTCGGCGAGGACGTGATGGACGTGCAGGCCACGCGTGACGTGGACGGCAAGGGCCGGCACACCACCACCACACGCAACCTGCTCCTGCTCCCGGCCAGCGGTGTGCTGATCGACACACCGGGGCTCAGGGGCGTCGGCCTCTGGGACGCCGAGACCGGGGTCGGGCATGTGTTCTCCGAGATCGAGGAGCTCGCCGAACGCTGCCGTTTCCACGACTGCGCCCACGAGTCCGAGCCCGGGTGCGCGGTGCTGGCCGCCATCGACTCCGGGGAACTGGCCGTGCGACGGCTGGAGAGCTACCGCAAGCTCCTGCGGGAGAACCAGCGGATCGTGGCCAAGACCGACGCGCGGCTGCGTGCGGAGATCCGCAAGGACTGGAAGCGGAAGGGCGCGCAGGGGCGCGCGGCGATGGAGGCGAAGCGGGGGCGCTGGATGTAGACCAATGTCACGTCCGATTTCCGCCAGCAGCCCTCGTCCCCACGGCGGAGACTGGACAGCGTGATGGACGAAGACAGCAGGTACGAGGCCGTGCGCAGCAGGGACGGGCGATTCGACGGGGCGTTCTT
>NZ_JBQQCE010000708.1:0-3411 GCF_052245645.1 Streptomyces sp. KR55
CCTCCAACTCGGCGTCCACGACGGCCTGGAGGGAGCGCGGGGCACCGAGTCCGCCGAGTCCCTCGGGGTAGTGCACCCAGGCGAGCCCGGCGTCGAAGCGGGCCCTGAGGAAGTCGAGCCGGTCCGTGGTGGCCGGTGGATGTGCGGCCAGCAACTCCTGTGTGCGGCTGTGCAGTTCCGTGGCGTCGATCATGCTGCCTCCTCCATGACGACGGCGATCCTGCCGGTCGTGACGCCGTCCGCGACCCGCTGCACGGCGGCCGCGGCCCCGCTGAGCGGCACCCGCTCGCTCACCAGCGGCTTGATGGCGCCCTGCGCGGCCAGCTCGGTGAGCTGCTCGTGGCAGTGCTGGACCAGCTTCGGGTTCTTGGTGTTGTACAGGCCCCAGTGCAGGCCGAGGATCGAGTAGTTCTTCACCAGGGCGTGGTTGAGCGCGGGGCTGGGGATCGATCCGCTCGCGAAGCCGACGACCACGATCCGCCCCTCGAAGGCGACGGTCTTGGCGGACTGGGCGTAGGCCTCCCCGCCGACCGGGTCGTAGATCACGTCGGCGCCCCGGCCGCCGGTGGCCTCCTTCACGGCCGCGACGACATCCGTGGCACGCCGGTCGATCACCACGTCGCAGCCCAGCTCGCGGGCGACGGCGGCCTTCTCGGCACCGCCGACGACACCGATGACCGTGGCGCCGGCCGCCTTGCCGAGCTGCACGGCCGCGCTGCCGACCCCTCCTGCGGCAGCGTGGACGAGCAGGGTCTCGCCGGCCTCCAGCCGGGCCCGGCGGTGCAGGCCGAACCAGCCCGTCTGGTAGCCGATGTGCAGGGCGGCGGCCTCCGCGTCGTCCAGCGCGTCGGGCGCGGGCAGAGTTGCGGCGGCGTCCGCGACGGTGTACTCGGCGAAACCGCCGTACGGCAGCACCGGGTTGGCGATCACGCGGCGGCCGTCCTCGGTCTCGCCGCAGATCTCCACGCCCGGCGTGAAGGGCAGCGGGGGCCGCACCTGGTACTGACCCCGGCACAGCAGGGCGTCAGGGAAGTTGATGTTCGCGGCCCGTACTCTGAGCAGGACCTGGCCGTCGCCGGGCGTGGGCGGCGCCACGTCCGCGAGGCGCATCACCTCGCCCGGCTCGCCGTTCTCGTGCACCTGCCATGCCTGCATGCGGGGCCTCCACGCGACTTCCTCGTCCGACCGGGGTCGATCGCATACTAAGCGGTCGCTTGCCCATCAGGGAACAGTCGCGTACGTCACGCAGGCCGGAACAGGTCACGCCCGCTTGGGCCGCGCCCGCACATGCATCCGTTCCCCCTGCGGCCCGAACAGGCTCAGGAACTCCACCGGCCCCTCCCCCGTCGACCCGAACCAGTGCGGCACGCGCGTGTCGAACTCGGCGGCCTCCCCCGCCGTGAGCACCACGTCGTGCTCCCCCAGCACCAGCCGCAGCCGCCCGGACAGGACGTACAGCCACTCGTAGCCCTCGTGCGTGCGCGGGTCGGGTTCGAGCCTGCGCTGCGGTTCGAGCACCTTGAAGGCCTGGAGTCCGCCGGGCTGGCGGGTGAGCGGCCAGTGGGTGCGGCCGTGCATCTCGATCGGCTTGGCCCGCACCCGCGGATCCCCGACGGGAGGCGCACCGACCAGCTCGTCCAGGGGCACCTGATGGGCCTGCGCGATCGGCAGGAGCAGCTCCAGGCTGGGCTTGCGCAGCCCGGACTCCAGCCGGGAGAGCGTGCTCACCGAGATGCCGGTCGCCTCGGACAGCCCGGAGAGCGTGACCTCCCGTTCCTTCCGGATCCTCCGCAGCCGCGGACCCACGCCTGCCAGAACGTCATCGGTACTCATGCCTCGTATTGCAGTTTCAGCAAAGACATTTGTCAACACGGTACCGGTGGGGCGACCTTCTGTCGTGGAGGTGGTCACCATGACCGAGACATACGAAGTGATCGTCGTCGGCGGCGGCACGGCCGGCCTGTCCGCCGCGCTCGTCCTGGGGCGAGCCAGGCGCCGCACCCTGGTCGTCGACGCCGGCGAGCCCCGCAACGCACCGGCGGCCCACATGCAGGGCTATCTGTCGCGGGACGGCATGCCGCCCGCCGACTTCCTGGCGATCGGCCGCGAGGAGATCGCGCGGTACGGCGTCGACCTCGTCCGGGACACCGCCGTCGACGTCACCGAGGGCGAGGGCGAGCACTTCACCGTCGAGCTCGCGAGCGGACGGACCGTGCGCGCCCGGCGGCTCGTCGTCACCACCGGGCTCAGGGACGAACTGCCGACGGTCCCCGGGGTCGCCGAACGGTTCGGGCGGGATGTGCTGCACTGCCCCTACTGCCACGGCTGGGAGGTGCGCGACCAGGCCTTCGGCGTGCTCGCCACCAGCCCGCTCAGCGTGCACCAAGCGCTGGTCGTCACCCAGTGGTCCAAGGACGTCACCTTCTTCCTGCATGAGGTCGCCGAGGACGACCTGACGGACGACGACCTGCGCCGCCTCGCCGCGGCCGGGGTGGACGTGGTGCCCGGTGAGGTCGCCGGCCTGGTGGTGGAGGACGACCGGCTCACCGGGGTCCGGCTCGCGGACGGTACGACCCACGCCCGCGAGGTGCTGTTCGTCGCGCCCCGCGCCGTCCCGCAGACCGGCTTGCTTCAGCGGCTCGGCGCCGAGCTGAACGAGACCCCGTTCGGCGCCTACCCCGTGGTCGACGCAACGGGCAGGACGACCGTGGCCGGCGTGTGGGCCGCGGGCAACGCCATGGGGTTCGCGGAGCAGGTCGTGAACGCGGCGAGCGGCGGCTACCGCGCGGGCGCCACGATCAACGGGGAACTGCTGATGACCGACCTCGACGCGGCCGTGCGGGTGTAGAGCCTGCCCGGCGGATCATGCCGCAGACGCGGGGTCTGGCACGCCCATCTGCCGCGTTGTCGTCAGTCGCTAACTCCCCCACGCTCGACTTCGCTCGCGCGGGAGGGGCCCCCATCGCGTCGACTCCCTCCTCCGCCTTGCAGCTGCACGCACCAGACCCCGTTCACCGGCACTGCCCAGGCACCGTCACTTGCCTGCGACCTGCTCCGCCGGACAGGCCCCGCCTCCCCGTTGCACCATGACTGCATGCTGCTGACCCGGCTCGCCGACGTGTCCTGGGAGGTCGCCGCCACCTCGGCGCGGTCCCGCAAGATCGCCCTGCTCGCCGAGTTGTTCCGGGACGCGGAGGCGGACGACGTGCCGATCGTCATCCCCTACCTCGCGGGCCGGCTCCCGCAGGGGCGGCTCGGCATCGGCTGGAAGGTGCTGAGCCGCCGGGTCGCCCCGGCCACCGAGCCGACCCTGACCGTGCGCGAGGTGGACGCCCGGCTCACCCGGATCGGCAAGGTCACCGGCACCGGCTCGCAGGCCGAACGGGCCCGGCTGGTCGGGGAGTTGATGGG
>NZ_JBQQCE010000709.1:0-3385 GCF_052245645.1 Streptomyces sp. KR55
CGAGGAAGCGCAGGATGCGGTGGAGGAAGGGGGCGTGGACGCCGGTGAGGGTGGCGAGTTCGTCGGCGGTTTTGGGGCCGTTTGCGAGGTGGTCGGCGATGTCGGTGCGCAGGGCCACGCGGAGCGCCGCCGGGTAGAGGTAGCCCAGGGAGTCGGCGAGGACCTGCCTGACGGCCGTCGCGATCTCGGCGGGCTCGGTCGGTTGCGCGTCGCTCGGGCTCATTAGGCGATCACGGCCTCGATGACGGAGACCGTACCGGGCGTGGGGACGACCCGCAGCGGCTTGAGGTCCGCGGCGGCGAGCAGCGCTTCGAACTCGGGCTCCGTACGCTCCGTCCCGTCGAAGATGGCCATCATCGCGATGTCGTACAGCTTGGCGGGGTGCGGGTCATTGCCGGGCGGGACGATGGCGTCGATGACCAGGAGGCGGGACTGCTCGGTCATGGCCTTGCGGACGGCCCGCAGAATGCGCACGCAGTGGTCGTCGTCCCAGTCGTGCAGCACCCGCTTGAGGACGTAGAGGTCTCCGCCCGTGGGCGCGGTCGCGAAGAAGTCGCCTTCCGCCGTCTCCCAGCGGCCCTCGATCGCCGGGTCGTCGAGCTGGTGCTGCTCGAGGACGGCCTGCTGCTCGTACAGCACGCCGCGCAGCCGGGGGTTCTTGGTGAGCACGGTGCGCAGGAAGCCGCCGGGGCCGCCTCCGACGTCGATGACCGTGCCCGTCTCTGGGAAGTCGTACGCGTCGGCGATGCCGCCTTGCTCGATCGTGGACAGGTCGGCGATGCCGGTGTGGAAGGTCTGCGCGCTCTCCTCGTTCCCCTCCAGGTAGTCGAAGAGGGGGGCGCCGAAGATGTCGTTGAAGACCGTGCTGCCCTTGCGGACGGTGTCCTCGAGGCGTCCGGTGGACTTCCAGTACATCTCGTCGGTCAGCAGCAGGGCTGTGGAGCGTACGGAGTAGGGCACGTCGGAGCGGAGGACGTGGGCGGCGGGGGTGATGTGGTAGGCCGCGGTGTCGTCTTCGCGGAAGATGCCTCGGGTGGCGAGGAAGCGCAGGATGCGGTGGAGGAAGGGGGCGTGGACGCCGGTGAGGGTGGCGAGTTCGTCGGCGGTTTTGGGGCCGTTTGCGAGGTGGTCGGCGATGTCGGTGCGCAGGGCCACGCGGAGCGCTGCTGGGTAGAGGTAGCCCAGGGAGTCGGCGAGGACCTGCCTGACGGCCGTCGCGATCTCGGCGGGCTCGGTCGGTTGCGTGTCGCTCAAGGTCTGCCTCCGTCTGGCATCCGAGGTGTCCTGCATCTAACTGTCCAGCTGCTGCGGCGCCGTGGCCGCATGACCGCCGACAGTCTCGCCGTTCGGCCTGACAGGGGGCTGACGTCATGCTGACCGCTTCGGCTGGCCGAAGCGGGACCGGGCGTCAGGCGCAGGTCAGCTCTCCGTCAGCCCGGCCTGCCAGGATGCGCCACCGGAACAGACCCGAACGGCGTCGGAGGGTGCGGTAGTGACAGAGGGCACCATGAAGTGGCGAGGACGTCGGACGTGGTATCGCGTCGTGGGGGCGCTCGACGGGGGCGGCGCACAGGCACCGGTGGTGATTTGCCACGGCGGCCCGGGGCTCACCCACGACTACCTCACGTCGGTCGCGGAGCTGTCGCGATCGGGGCGCTCGTACGTGCTGTACGACCAGTTCGGCGGCGGGCGTTCGGAGCACCGGCCCGAAGCCCCCTCACAGTCCTGGACGGTGGAGCTGTTCGTCGAAGAACTTCAGGCGCTGATCGGCTACTTGGGCATCGAGGATGCTTATCACCTGCTGGGTCACTCCTGGGGCGGGATGCTGGCGCTGGAGCATGCGGTCACCCGTCCGCGCGGCCTGCGCTCGATCGTCGTCGCCGACGCGTTCGCCTCTTCCGCCGCATATGTGGCGGGGGTCCGCAGCCTGCTCGCCGAACTTCCCGAGGACGCACGGCAGTCGATAGAGCGCCATGAGGCGGCGGGTGCGCTCGACGCGCAGGAGTACCGGCAGGCGATGCGGGTCTTCTACGGGCGGCATGTCTGCCGGGCTCGGCCGGTCCCCGAGGAGCTGACGCGGACCATGGCCCGGCTCGCGGAGGACCCCACGGTGTACGAGGCCATGATGGGACCCAGCGAGTTCACGATGACCGGGTCCCTGCGCGACTGGGACATCACCAGTCGGCTGGACCGGGTCGAGGCCCCCGGGCTGGTCGTCTCCGGACGTCATGACGAGGTGACCCCAAGTGCAGTCGAGGGGCTGTGGCGCGGCCTGCCTCGCGCCGAGTGGGTGATCTTCGAGGAATCGAGCCATATGCCGCACCTGGAGGAACCCGACCGATTTCGTGATGCAGTCGAGAAGTTCCTCGAGCGGGCGGAGCTAGCATGACGGGCATGGCACCCACCATCGGACTGTTTTCGATGAACATGCACGCCTGCGCGGACCCGGGGAACGCGGTGCGCATCGCGCAGCGCGCGGAGCGGGTCGGCTACGACTCGCTGTGGGCGGCCGACCATGTCGCCCTGCCCAGGCCGCGCACCGAGGACTCCCCGCTGGATCCGGGCGACCGGGTGCTGGATCCCGTGGTGTCGCTCACCTACCTGGCCGGCTGCACCGAGCGGATCCGGCTCGGCACCGGCTGCGTCGTGCTGCCGCAGCGCAACCCGGTCGTGCTCGCAAAGCAGTTGGCCAGTGTGGACGTGCTCAGCGGAGGTCGGCTGTTGTTCGGAGCCAGCGTCGGCTATCTGGAGCCGGAGTTGAACGCGGTGGGCGTGCCGATGGCTGGCCGCGGGGCCCGCGCGGACGAGTACATCCAGGCCATCAGCGCGCTGTGGTACGAGGAAAAGCCCGCATTCCACGGGGAGTTCGCGGACTTCGACGGCGTCGACGCTCACCCCCGCCCCGTACAACGGCCGGTGCCCTTGGTGGTCGGCGGCCACAGCGCGGCGGCGCACCGGCGTGCAGTCACGTACGGCGATGAGTGGTTCGGCTACATGGTGAGCCTGCGGGGCGCCGTAGAGCAGCTGAGCTCACTGCGGGATATCTCTGCCCGCCTCGGCAGGCAGCGCGAGCCTCTCCGGATCTCCATCAGCCCGTCCCGCCCGCTCGATCCGAACAGTGTGCGCAGATACGCCGATCTCGGTGCGGACCGGCTCGTCGTCGTGCCGCCTGCTCATCTGACGATCGATGAGCTCGAGGAGTTCGTCGAGGCGCACGCGCCCCGGCGGCTCGGGGCGACAGAGCGCGCCGATGCCGCTGAGTGAGCGTGCAGCGCCGGGCCGAAGTCGCGCAGCCAGCAATGGTTGCGGCCATGCGAAGCTTTGTGGCGTCGGCCCGCTCAGCGAGCGGACGACGCGACGAACGCGGAGACCTGCTCTCCCACCA
>NZ_JBQQCE010000071.1:0-28202 GCF_052245645.1 Streptomyces sp. KR55
TCCTCGGCCTCTTGGTGCTTGGCGGCGACCACCAGTTCCCGGATCACGGGCATCTCGGTGGCCGGCGGGCGCCTGGGAGGAGTGCCGCGCCGCGCGAGGCCCGCGACCGCGTTGTCGCTGAAAGCCGCCAGCTTCCGCATGAAGGAGTCGCTGCGCGGTCTGCCGTACAGGTCCGGCGGCCGAGTGACGGGTGTGCTGATGTCCATGGGATGCCTCACTGGTTGCCGGCTCATCGGGCAGCCGCTCGGGCAGCGGGGGACGCCGCCAGGTAGGCGACCGCCTGCTGGGTCGAGCCCTCCTGGGTCGGGTGGTAGCCGGGGCGGAAGTAGCGCAGCACCGAGCGGGCGAACGAGCCCGGCGGGGGCAACAGGTCCTTGCGGGCCGCGGCCAGGTAGTCGCGGAAGCGGACCTTGACCCGATCGTCGAGTTCGGGGTCGGCGCTCATCAGGAAGCGGACTCCGCGGATCCACAGCCGGGTCAGCACCGGAGCGGTGACGAGCATGCCGACCACTCGGCGCCGGTACCGGGGATCGAGGTGCACCAGCAGGTCGAACGCGACCGAACGGTGCTCGACCTCCTCCGCGCCGTGCCAGCGGAACAGATCGAGCATCGCGGGGTCCGCGCCGACCCGGTCCAGGTGCCCGTTGCTGAGAATCCAGTGACCCATGTACGCGGTGAAGTGCTCGAAGGCCGCTATGAGGGCGAGCCGTTGGAGGAGGTGCGCGTGCGTGGCGGCCGGCGTCAGCTCCGGCCGGTCTCCGAGCACCCTTCGGAAGATCCATTCGGACTGCAGGGTGTACGGAGCCGGGTCCAGCCCCTTGGCGAGCAGGTGCTCCAGGACCTCCTGGTGCGCCTCGGCGTGCATCGCTTCCTGGCCGATGAACCCGCGTACGTCCTCGCGCAGCCGGTCATCGGTGATCAGTGGCAGTGCCTGCTCGAAGGTGCGCACGAACCAGCGTTCGAGTTCGGGGAGCATCAGGTGGAGTACATCGAAGGTGTGGGTCGCGAAGGGCTCACCCGGCAGCCAGTGCAGCGGGGTGGCGCCCCAGTCGAAGGTGACGTCCCGGGGTTGCAGCACCAGGTCGTGGTGGTCGATGGGCTCGGACGGACGTTCCAGGTGGGCATGTGCGGCTCGGGACATGACAGGTTCCTCCATCAGCGATAGGTGCGTGCACAGGGGCAGTCGGGCAGTCGTCCAGTACTGCCGGTCTGTTAGATCGGGTGCGCGGTGTGGTCCGGATCGCGGCGGGAGCCGTCTTCGATGCGGTGGGCGAATTCCGCGATCCGGGACGCGACCTCCGCGGGGTGGCTGAGCTGTACCCAGTGCCCGGCGTCGATGGGGCGCCGTTGTATCTGGCGCGTCCAGTGCTCCACTCCGTACGACAGCACCGGGGTGACGCAGAAGTCGCGGGTGGGGATGATGAGTTGAATCGGGACGGTGGTCGGCCGGTCCCGGGGATGCAGCAGGCGGGGCAGCATGTTGGCTCGGTACAGCGCGGTGCCCGTCACGGCGTCGCGGGCCAGCGTAGGCGCGGGGTAGGGGGTGTACCCGGGCACGCCTTGCGAGCCGGTGAGGAAGGCGCGCCAGCGGTGTCCCAGTGCTCTCCAGGTCAGAGCGGGCAGGAGCGGAAGATGGAAGTAGGCGATGTACCAGGACCGTGCGGCCTGCCTCAGCATCTTCGGCAGATCCGGATGCCGCGGCCGAAGGCGGGCCCGGATCAGGTGGCCGACGTGGTCCAGGCAGGGTCCGGAGATGGAGGTGAATGAGGCGATCCGCCCGGCCAGGCGGGTGCCGGTGACCGACTCCCAGGAGTGGATCGATCCCCAGTCGTGTCCGACCAGATGCACCGGGCGGTCAGGGCTCACGGCGTCGAGAACCGCCTCCAGGTCGGCTTCCAGGCGGGACATCCGGTAGGCGCGCAGACCCCTGGGCCGGTCAGAGGCACCGGCTCCGCGCACGTCGAAGGCGGTGACGTGGAAGCGGTCGGCCAGGCGCTCGGCGACAGGGCGCCACACGACGCTGGTATCCGGATAGCCGTGGACCAGCACCACCGGAGGAGCCGTGGACGCTCCCCATTGGTAGGCAGCCAACTCCACGCCGTCCGCAGCGATCCGGCGGGCGGACGGGCCGGTCATCGGCCACCACCGGAAGGGGTCAGTTCGCCGTAGTTCAGACCGCCGTGGAGGAAGCTGGGCAGCACCGGCCAGTGCCGCTTGAAGGGGGCCAGCTCCGAGGAGGGCAGGATCTGCAGCCAGCGCGGATCGCGCCGACTGGGATCGGCGAGGGTCTTCTCCTTGACCATGGAGTCGTACTGGTCGAGAGAGTCCTCCAGAGTGTTGGCGTTGGGCACCACCTCACGGTCGTAGAACGCGGCGTGGCGGCGCACCCCGGGGATGCGGGAGAGCTCGGGCTGCCAGTTGTCTGCCGAGATGCCGTTCTCGGAGGAGACCCACACCCCGTCGGGCGTGTTCAGCACCAGGGAGTGGTTGCCGTCCGTATGGCCGGGGGTCCACAACAGGCTGACGCCGACACCGAGTTCGACATCGCCGTCGAAGGCGGTGACGCGCTCGGGCGGTACCCCGTCCATGCCTCCGTCGACGTACCAGGCCCACTGCATCGGATGCATCGATTCGAAAGTGCCCAGCTCCCTGCGGTGCACCAACAACTGGGCGCGCGGGAACAGCGCTTCGCGGGGCGCCCGTTCGCCGGGAATGGTGCTGGTGCTTCCCATGATCATGCGCACGTCCTGGACGTGCAGGTGGTCGAAGCTGACGAAGTCCACGTCCTCGGGTCGTAGACCGCAGGAGGGCAGGACGGTGTTCGGGTCTTGGTAGTAGCGGGCGAAGACGTGGTCAGTGAGAAAGTCCCCCGCCAGACGCTTGAGCTGGGCGTAGAACGGTGCTTGAGCCGTTCCGGCGGCGACGGTCGGCTCCCACACCAGTGTTTTCGGCTCACCGTCGAAGCCGTCGAACTGCACGACGAGCATCCGGTTGACAATGCTCACGAACGGGTTGACGGCGAGCGCGGCGCCGTGGAAGCCGAACCGGGTCGGGTACGGGGCGGCGGCGATGTCGAAACTGCGGACGGCGTTGATGCGGCCCTGCTGGACGAACCGCTGGCGGTAGGCGGCCGCGGCGCGGCGCACGGCGCGCAGCCGGTCACCGCGGGGCCATACGTCGTGGACACCTTCGAATTCGGGGATGGGACGCGGAGCGGCGGCGTCCTGGGCCTTCTTCGCGCTGGGCGCCGGCTTGGGCGTGGTGGTCACGGGCTCATCCTTCGGGATAGCGGGCGGTCCGGGTGCGCTGCTCGTATGCCGTGCGGACCGACCGGTCGGACAGGGCGGCGAGCTGGTTGGGGACAAGGAGGTGATGCAGGGCGTCACGGGCACGGCCCGGCAGCAGCGCGGCCAACCGGGTCAGGGCGGCCACCTGGTGTGGAACGAAGACCTCGAAGCGCGGGCGCAGCACGACGTCGAGCACCGCGTCGGCCACCTGATCTGTCGTCAGGCGTCGGGTGGGGCCGGTCGCGGTGCCCACGGCCAGCTCGGTGTCCACGACGCCGGGCATCACCAAGGACACGTGCACGCCGATGCCGCGCAGTTCGGCGCGGACGGCTGAGCTGTAGCCGTGGATGGCGTGCTTCGTCGCCGCGTAGGTCGCTTCGCCGGCCGGGGCGACCTTGCTGGCGGCGGAGGCGATGTTGACCACGTGGCCGCGACCGCGTTTCCGCATCCCCGGGATCACGAGTTTCATCCCACGCAGTACGCCGTGGACGTTGACGTCGAACTGGCGCAGGGCGGCTTCCTCCGGTTCCTCCTCGAAGGGGCCCACCCACATGATTCCGGCGTTGTTGATCAGTACGTCGATCGGCCCCAGTCGGGTCTCAACGGTGTGCAGGAAGTCTTCGAAGGAAGGTGTGTCGGTGACGTCGAGAGGCAGCCCGAGCAGCCGGCGACCGGGATGCGCGCCGATGGCACCAGCCGCCTCCATGGCAAGCTCCGCGTCGAGATCGCCGATCGCCATGGCGGCTCCGGCTGCGGCGAGCCGGGATGCGACGGCACGCCCGATTCCGCGGCCCGCCCCGGTGACCGCGATCACTCGGCCGGTCAGCGGTTGTGTGCGGGGGAGCCTGCCGCGGTCTCTTCGGCTGAACGTGTACGGATACCTGGGCGGTGTTGCCACGGTCGAGCCCCTTCCTTGCTCTGAGCATGAGCGGAACGCCGAGCGGCAAGCGGCCCTCACGCATTTCTGACACGACACCGTGTCAGATGAATTGACAAGCTAGAGTGTCAGTTCAGAGCACACCGGTGTCAACACCTCTGCGAAGGGAAAAAATGACCGGCACACAGACAGCCGGGCGGCGCTACGGCGGACGCGATGCGGCGCAACGACAGCAGGAGCGCCGCACCCGCCTCATCCAGGCGGGCCTCGACCTGTTCGGCACGGCCGGATACGCCTCGGTCTCCGTCAAGCAGGTGTGCTCGCATGCCGGACTGACCGAGCGCTACTTCTACGAGTCGTTCCGCGACCGCGAAGACCTTCTCGCCGGGGTCTACAACGAGCTGATCACTACGATCAGCGCCGAAACCGCGCAGGCCGCAGCCGCTGCCGCACCCAATGTCAACGCCCAGCTGCGCGCCGGCCTCGAGGTCTTCATCCGCACACTGACCGGCGACGCCCGCATGGCACGCCTGGTGCTCATCGAGGTCGTGGGAGCCAGCCCCCGCCTCGAAGTGCGCCGCCGTGAGGTCCTGCACGAATTCGCCGCAATGATCGCCGCCGTCGTCGCACCGCTCCCTGGCCCGGAGGTCTGCTCCAGCCGGCTCAACATGACCACGATGAGCCTGGTCGGCGGAGTCAACGAACTCCTCGTGGACTGGACCCTCGGCCACCAGAACGCCACCGTCGAAGAACTGATCGACCTGTGCTACACCCTGTTCACCGCGGCCTACCGAGCCGTCAGCGATCAGCCCTGATCCCGCAGGCCCGGATGCCTTCAGGAGCTTTTACTGCACCGGACGGCAGCCCACGGCCCCTGTTCAACGGCGCGGCGCACTCGGCGGCCCTGTTTCGGTCGGGCAGGCCGGCGAGAACCACTGCGCAATGAACGCAGGTACGGCACCTGCCGACGGTCGACTGTCGGATGGGTTCCACACACATTGACCATCCGGAAACGACGCAAGGCGATCGGCCTGAGCGGCCGCGAACCATGGCGGGCCCGTTGCGTCGTGGGAGCTGCTGAACGATTGGGGATCACCCACCGCCTGCGCCCCTGCTGGCGCGCCCGCCCCGGGGCCTGGCCCGCGCCGGACCGACCCTGCCGCTGTCGCTGGGCGCCCGCAAATGCCCAGGCCCGCTAAGTGCCTGTGTCTCTCGACCGCGGTCACTGTCCGTATTCGCGCGGTGGACGCATTCGTCAGAATCGAGTATTGCGCGCCGCCAGCAACCGGTTGTCTGCGGACAACGGACAGCAATGGACCCTGTCCATAAGACGCCCTCGATGCCGGGCGTGCCCCAGGCGACACCCGGTCGGCCCGCCCGTCGGAAGACGCCGGATGGCGCACGCACCACACCCCCGGTGTCAACAGGAGGCTGGGGCTATCCATCGGCGTGCCGACCCAGAGCCGGTTGCTGTCAGGGTCGCACACCTCAATCTCACGCGCCCACGGAGCATCCTTCTACGTCGCCCCTCGTCGCAGACCGGTCCTCAGAGTCAAGGGGGCTCGACGAGGCGCTAGTTCAGAGAAGGTCCACGTACAGCTTCGTCGTCAGCTGTCGGCCGCAGCCGCCCAGCCAGCTTCCGCACCAGAACGTCTGGCCCTCGTACTGCTTGCGGAACGCGTCCAGTTCGATCGCTTCCAGCGGCAGCACGAGAGGCTCCTGGGAATCCACCGACCCCAGAACCGCCGTCTGGATCCGCCGCCGGTCCCCGCCCGGTAACCCGCCACTGCCCAACGCCGCACCCCCGCACGGTGAGTCAGCTCCTGAACTCGATGCTGTCACCCCCATCCCCACCGACGACAGACCCGAACCCCGCTCGTGCTCCGCGTCGACGGACCCGGCCAGGGCGTGCGGAAGCGAGTGGACAGTGGATCCCGGAGGTCAGGCCCATGAGGTCACCGCCTTGGGTAACGAGCGCCGTACGGGCGCGGTTGAGTCGTGATGAACCGGGACGGTACGCAGCAGGACTGCCGATCCGTCGTGCTTCGTTCGAGTGAGCGGGGAGTCGTATCACTGCGGGGGGAGCGGGGGGCGAGGAAGATCGCGCACCGGCACGGGACCGCGCGGCTCCCGAGGCATGCTCGCCTGCACGGGATTCTCTGGGGAGGTGGCCGCGTGACGGGAGAACCACGTCGTGGGCGCGGGCCATGTCCGGAGCGTGGCCGCGCCTCGTGGCTCCGCCGTGCGTACGCCCGCCGCCACGGGCGGGTCCGGGGCCGCGGTCGGAACTGGGCCCAGGTCGCCACGGCTGTCGGTGCCATCACCGCCGGCGCCGGACTGATCTTCACAGCCATCAGCACCTACATCGGCGTCCTGGTCGCCCAGGACCAGCTCGAGCAGTCGCGCCAAGACTCCGAGGACCATGCCCGCCTCCAGTCGTCCAAGGTCGTCATGTGGACCGTGCTCGACGCCACAGGCGCCCGCACCGTAGTTGCCAACCGATCCACGCTCCCGGTCACCTCGGTGTACGGCTACCTCCATCGCCCGAAGCGGGACGGGGTCACCGGCGTCGGCTTCCCGGATCTGCCTCCCTGCTCCCGGTTCACCGTGGACCACGACAGTTCTGACGGGGTGGCGGTGCTGGCCTTTACCGACAGCAACGGCCGGGGGTGGACGCGTACGCCCGATGGGGAGCTGGAACAGGGCCAGAGCCCGGAGACACTACGCAGAGTGGTGGGGGCAAAAGCGGCCAGCGGGATCGACGGCCCAGCCACCGCGTTCTTCGTATACCCCGCCAAAATCGAATCGATCGAGTCCTGCGAGTAGCCGCCCCCGAGCCATTGACCTACGCAGCCACCCGGGGCACGAGCGGAGCGGAGCTACGTGTCCGTGGGGCCGTCGTCGGCGTCCATCTGCCGCTCGATCTCCCGGGCGGTCTTCATGAGTTCGAGGGCCTCGCGGCGCAGATCGCTGGCGCGTTCGCGCAGCTGCTTCACGCGCCGGCGCTGCTGCTCCGGGCTGTACTCGTTGACGTACTGACCGCGCGGTCCCACAAGCAGCCCTTCGGCCACCAGCTGGCGCACCGCGGCTGCGGCTTCCTTGGTGCCGGTCTCGAACGTGCGGGCGATCTCGTCGCGGTTCATGAACCGCTCGCCGGGCAGGTAGCTGCGGTGGATCACGGTGCGGATGATCCGGTAGGCGCGCTCGGTCGGGGTCATCGTGCCGACGCTGTACAGGCGGTAGCCATCGTGGAGGGTCACCAGCCCTTCGGCGGCGAGCTGCTCCCGAGCGGAGCGGACCACGGCCGTCGGCAGCTGGAGCTGCCGCGCCATCGTGGCCAGGGCAGGCAGGTGGGTGCCCGGCTCGGTACACGACAGCCGCACCCACCGGCGTACCGACTCAACGTCTTCGTCGCTCGCCACCCCGCTGTCCACGTCTGTCATGCCGGTGCTCCCTGTCCAGCTGGTCCGATGCGGGATCCAGCCTGACGGGCCGCGTGACGCGGGCGCCACGAAGTTGCGCGAATTGCGCGAACCGGGTCCGCACAGGCCGGATACGTGCTGGTCCGTCGGTGTCAACGGCCCTTGATGACCCGGCTGATCCCGTACGGAACCTCCTCCGCCACCACAAGCAGCGGCTCCAGGATTCCCAGGTACACCGGATCTGTGTGGGGTGGGCTGTGCTCGGTCATCAAGCAGCCCGCCGCCTCCTCCTTGGTCCTGGGATGGGCCGCTCCCTCGTCTTCGGCGATCTCGACAACGATCTCGATCGCGGTGTCCACGCCGTCGCGCAGCTGGGCCCACCGCTCCGCCATTTCCTTCCGCTGGTCAAGGAAGCTGCGCTCGCGGGCGGGCAGGAAGTCGGCCGCCGGCACCGACAACGCCTCACGCAGCTGGCCAAGGGTCGGCTCCTGGCACAGCTCTTCCACGGCGAAGGCCGTCAGCGGCGGTTTCGCTCTGGCCACGCGTTCCAGCACGGTGATGCCCAGGACGGCCGCCGACGCCGCGTACCGCCAGGCGGTCAGCGCCGTGTGCCGCTCGTAGTCGGACGCGCCGCTCGTGATCTCGTGGACGGCTTCCTCGCAGTACCGGAACGGGGGCCGCTCCGTTCCGCGCAGGTCGGCCAGGTCGCGAGCGGTATGGAGGCGGTCCCAGACTGCGACGGCCGACTGCCACTCGTACCGCGCTGTCAGAAACGCTCCGTGCAACGACCGCAGCGCCTCCAACTCGATGGTCGTCAGCGTTCCGCGGTCATCGAACGGTGGAAACCGCATGCCACTCCCCCACCCCGGTAGCACGGACAGTGACCAGCACGGTACTACCCGGCACTGACGCGCGAGACCCGGAGCAGTGAAACGCTTCGGCACACCGCCTTGCCGTTGTTGCAGCAGGTCATTCCGGTCGCCAGAGCCCTCCGACCAGCGGTCTGGCCGGAACATGGTGGGCCGCACCGGATCCGGGCCGGCGACTGGTGCGAGTACTGCCGCCGCAGTCCGCCGACTCACTACGGTCAGCGCATGACCAGTGACGGTGTAGTCGTGGACGAGGCAGTCCGCGCGGCATGGGACTCGTACCAGATCTTAGAGAAGCGCACGTCAGAGAAGGAGCGTCGGCAGGCGCAGCAGCGTGTCCAGGCCGCGATGGAGACCTACGGCCGGGAGGAAGTGTCCCGGGGCTCGGTCTTCCTGGTGGGCGTGCTGACAGCGCACATCATCGGCCAGCAGGACGGTGCAGAGGAGGACCGCCTCGATCCGCTCAGTGATCTGATCCCGGCCGTGATCCGCAAGCTCCCCGGCTTCGAACTGGCCGACCCCGCCCAGGTACCGATGGTCACCGGCGTCCTCATGGCCGCGGCCATGGGCATGGACACGGTGGCCTGGCGCGACCAGTTCGGGACGATCCCGCCGAAGGAAGCCCTGGTACACAACTTCGTGCTCTGGCTGCTCGCCGACCTCTTCGACAGCCTGGTCGAACAACCCGGCGCCACCGACCAGCTGATGCGGAAGACCTTCAACTCCACGGCGGCCGACCCCGGTTGATACCCGGACACTGCCAGGCCGCGCAGCGGCGACAGCGATCAGGCGCGGTTAGCATGTGAGGCGCCCCGTCCCCGGCAGCTGGAATGCCGGGGACGGGGCGCCTCTTTGTGTGCGGGTCAGGCTGTTACGCGTTCGATCTCGATGGCGAGGACGCCCAGGGCTTCCTTCTCGGGGCCGTAGATGCGGCGGATGTTCGTCAGCTGCTGCTCGCGCGGGGAGTCGGGGTTGACGTTCTCCGGGCCCTCGGTGTCGAGCATCTCCTCGAACGAGGCGTAGCGGGCGACGCGGACGACTCGGACCAGGCATTCGTCCTGGCCGCAGGCGAACTTGATGTGCTGGCCGGCGGCGAGGTTGCGCAGGTTGGCGTACTGGACGCGGACCTCGATCTTCTTGCGGCCGGAGGCCACCAGGTCGAAGTAGCGGCGGTAGAGGTTCATGTGCCGGGCGCGGGGCTGGGCGGGGGCTGCGGTGTGGCGGGTCATGAGGCGGTCGATCTCCTGGGTCGTGTAGGAGCGGTAGAAGTGCTTGGGGTCGGCGAGCATGACGCCGACCAGCCAGACCATGGCGTCGACGTAGTCGTCGACGCTGCCGTCCCAGGCGGTGGCATCGAGCATCCACGGCCTGGCGCCGGGCGGCGGGGGCACGGTGCCCTCGCGGATCAGCGACTTCGACAGCTTGGCGCCGGTGTCGGTGAGCACCATCGGGGTGAAGATGCGCGGCGGGGCACCGGGGCCGGGCAGAGCGGCGAAGGCCTCGTCGACCAGCTGGCAGCCGTAGGCCCCGTCTCCGCCCTTGACCATGACGTTGAGGGTGCGCGGCGGTGAGGGCAGGCGCTCCTTGACGAGGTTGCGGTAGAGGGTGGCGAGGTCGATGTACGGCTCGGGCCGGTCGGGGGTGACCAGGACCTCGTAGGGGCCGTGGTCGGTGCACACGGCCGTGAACACGGCGCCGCCGGAGCCGTGGATGTCCAGGCGGGTGCGTTCGGCGCGTTTTTCGGCCCAGCCGCAGGTGGGGCAGGGCAGCCGGACGTGGACGATGCCGTGGGAGGGGGCCAGGGCCCAGCGGATCTGCTCCAGGCGCTCCAGCGTGGCCAGGAAGCCGAGCCGGTAGGCGGGGTCGGCCTGCTGCTGGGTGTAGGTGTGGACTTCGTAGTCGATGCCGGTGGCGTCCGCGAGGCTGTCGAAGAAGCCACGGTAGTACTTGCCGATCATGTCGGCGACGCCGTCCGCGCCCAGGGCGTGGAAGTAGGTGATCTGGTAGGCGTGGTGGGTCTCGGGGTCCAGGCGGATCTCGTGCGGGGCGTTGTCCAGGGCCCCGAAGCGCACGGTGGCGTCGATCCCGAAGCTCCGCCTGACCGCCTGGGCGAGCAGGAACGCGGCGGTCTGCACCAGGGAGGTGCCCAGGTGCGGGGTGCCGTTGATCTGCGTGCCGACGGTGAAGACCACGTTCTCCGGCTTGGTGGCCTGGATCCGCGGGCGGATCAAGTCGACCGCGCGGGCCATGCAGTTGGCGGTGACGTTGTTGGGCGAGACGAGTAACGGCGTTGTCATCGGTTTTCCCCCGGGTGAGGTCAGGTGTGTGAGGTGGCGGGTGGTGCGGAGATCTGGGCGAGGATGAAGTCGACGCGCGCCGGGGCGGAGTCGACGGGTACGAAGATCGGCCGGTAACCGGCGTCGTAGTAGCCCTGGATGATCAGCTGGTGGACTCGGGTGATCTCGCGTTCGCGGGCCCAGACCACGTCATCAGCGGTGGTGAAGTCGTCCAGGGCGTCCAGGACGAACACAGTGTCGTAGCGGTAGGTGCGCGCGGCCTCTTCCAGTTCGGGGTAGGGGCCCAGGCCGAAGAAGGCGTCCCAGCCGTAGCCGTCGGGGATGCCGCGGTTGTAGAACCGGTCTCCGGCCTTGTGGGCGCAGTACTCGGTGATGAAGCCCTCCAGGACCTCGCGTGAGTACTCGCGGCGGTCGCTGACTTGCAGGTGGCGGCCGAGCCGGTCGCGGTGCTTGCGGTAGATCTCGCGGGCGATCTCACCGGTGGAGGCGGGCAGGCCGCGTTCGTGCAGCTCGGTGAAGACCGCTTCCTTCCCGGATGAGGGGCCGCCGGTGATGACGAAGCGGCGGGGCGGTTGTGGGGTGCTCACGCGGTTCTCCTCGTGGTGGTGTCGGTCAGCTGCTCGGTGAGGGCCTGGTGCCAGGCGTCGCGGATCCGTGCGCCGTCGCTGGACTCGCCGAGTTGGGCGGTGAAGGCCTGCGGATCGGCCGTGGCGGGGAGGGCGGACAGCAGCGCCAGGTCGGTCGGGGGCAGTTGAGGCAGAGGGCCGGCCAGCTTCTCCAGGTCGGCCGGAGCGACCGGGGCGGTGTCAGCGGGCAGCAGGACGGGTCCGTAGGCGGCGCGGTAGCGAGCGATGGCTGATCGCAGCGCGGCGTACCGCCACAGCACCTCATCCGAGGTCTCCCGCGGCACGGCCGTGTCCATGCTCGCTTGCCGCGCCGTTCTCAGCAGCGCGGCCCGCAGCGCGTACAGCCGGGACCACACCTCGCACAGCGCTTCCTCGTGTTCGGCCACCTCCCAGGCGAACACGTCCGGAGGCAGCCGCAGCGAGCCCGTTTCCGGCGACAGGCGGGGCGCGGCCGCATGCGCGGCCGCGAACGCCTGGGCGTCAGCCAGCAGTTGTTCGGCGAGCAGGGTGCAGATGCGGGGCTCGATGTGCTTGCGGAAGTGGTGCACCTCGTAGCCGGCCGCCTGGGCGGCCTCCGCTCTGCGGGCCGTCAGCGTCACGCCCGCCATAGCGGGGACGGCACCGAACAGCAGCCGGGCTGCCGGGGCGAGAGGGGCGTGCGGCAGGCGGGCCAGCTGCCCGCGCAGCACCCCGTCCAGGGCGTGGGCGCGCACGGCCAGATCGCTCGAACCGTGGGCCCGCGCCACGACACCAGGCAGGTCCAGCAGCTCGCCGTCGGCAGCAGCAGGATCGACCGGCAGTCCCCGGCGCAGCAGACGACGCAGCGCGACCGCCAGCGTCTCGGCATCGGTGGGCATGAGACCTCCTTACGGGTCTTACCCACAAAATACCCTCCCTGCTGCCCAGAAAATACCCACATTTCAGCCGGGTGCATACACCGCCTCACAGCCCCTCAGGACGGCGCGTCTACCTGCGGCAATGGCCCCGCGACCTCACAGATGAGGGGTGTGGTGTCAGTGAGGGCTCGCACAATGGAGTGCATGAACCGACGTGAGCGCACCCTGCTTGCCCAGATCAAGCAGGACGTGCTCGACGACACCAAGCCGCTGGCCGGAGCCCTGCGCAAGTGCGTGGTACTCGGAGGCCATGCCGGCTCCGCAGCACTCCGCGACTGGGCCCAGCGCGAACTGCGCGGCTACGACGGCGTGGACCTGGCCGACATCCCTTCCTACCGCGTTGTCGTGGCGCCGCTGCAGGTCGACGCAGCGGTGATGAACGGCATCGTGACCGGCCAGCAGATCAGCCCTGGGCAACTGCCCGATTTCGCCCGTGACGTGATCAGCAACGAGCTCCCCCTGCGGATGGGGGTCGGCGAGCTCGAGGCGGCCGCGCGCCGGGTCATGGACTCCGACAAGCCCCTGCGGCTCGCCCTGCCGCAGAGCGCTGATCTGGTGCGCGTCATGAACCACGAGATCGGCAACCCCCGCCAGCAGATCACGGAGCTCCACTGGGGTGTTGCGGCACCTGCCCTGATGGGCGTCCTCGATCAGGTCCGGACCGCTCTGGCCGACCTTGTGGGTGAGCTGCGCGCCACCATGTCGTCGGACGACGACAACCTGCCCACCCCCGAGCAGATCGGCCAGGCGATGAACGTCGCCGTCCACGGCAACCGATCCCGCGTGGTGGTGACCAACGCCCAGGCATCCGGGGAGAGCAGCGCCAGCGTCGCGCCGGCCGCCGACGAGGAGCCAGGACTGTTCGGCACGACCGGCCGCCGCATCGGCGCCGTCGTCGTAGGCATGGCGACCGTGATCGGCACCGCTGCCGCCCCGTGGCCGCTCCTGAAGTAGCCCCACCGATGCCAAACGCCCCGTACACCAGGTACGCGGCGCCTTGGCGGGTGGCTACCCGAGCCAGACGATGTTCAGGACAGACAGGCGCCGGGTGAGCCGGTGATCACGTAGACGACGGACAACTGACGTGAGGCGGACGCCAGGAAGTTGCAGCGAATTGCTCGAACCGGGTTGATGCGCCGGGCATTTGGCCAAACTCGGGCCGGTGGGCAGGCGCCACGCGTACGGTCACACCAGGGAAGGCAGTGACCGGCCGGTCACACCGCGTCAACGCGCTGGGGAGGGCCGAAGCATGGCGAACGCCGGGACGTACTGGCTGTGGCAGCAGCTCGCCGTGAGCGACGCACTGCCGGACGAGGCACTGCCCACGGTGATCGAGGCGCTGTGCTCGACCTCCCTCGCCCCCTACGGCGTCGACAGTCGCGGCGAGGAACGCCGCACCAAGGCCCTCGCGGACGCACTGCCCGCCCTGCTCAGCCGCGTCACCCGCCCCGGGCTGCGCCGCCGGCTCCTTCAGCAGGCCGACGACAAACAGCTCGCCGAACTCGCCGCCCAGGGCGTCGTGGTGGCCGCCGACCTGCCGACGATCCTGCGCACCCACCGCCCGACGCCCGGCCTGGTCATCGGTCTGGCCCGCCACCCCGACCAGGTCGACGCCGCGATCGGCCTGTTGCCCGGCATGCACGACGCCGACCTCGAGGACGTCGTCACCGACTGGGACCCCAACCGCCACCTGTACCGGCCGGATGCCGAACCCGCCCCTCCCGTCCCCCCGGCGCTCTTCGACGCGGTCCTGGAGCACGCCCTCACCCCGCTCGCCCGGCTTCTCCAAAACCCGCAGCACGAGGGATGGCAGTTCGCGCAACGTGCCGACTTGGGCCTGCCCCACGAGTTCGGCGAAGGCGCTCCCTGGCGCATCCTCGCGACCTGCCCCGACCGCTGGCACGACCTGGTCGAACACCCCACACTCGGCACAGCCGTCCAGCACCTCCTGCTGGACCAGGCCGAAGTGGAGGCGCGTCGAGGCCGCATGATGGCGTCCAGCAGCTCCTACCTCACCCAGGACACAGACGACGGCCCGGCCGAACAGCCAGAGCCAGAGCCAGCGCTCGACACCGCCCTGCTGCGGGCCTGCCTGCCCGCTCTGTGCCTGCCGGAGGTGGCCGACCTGCCCAAGCCGAGCGTGACCGCCCGCCACCGCCTCCACTACATCGCCAACCGGGTCCGCTACAACCCCAGCCTCACCGACATCGCGGCCACCCAGCTGCAGGCGGCCGCCGACGAATGCGTCCGCCGCGGCCGCCTGCTCTCCCCACCCCGCAACGACGACCGCGAGCACCGGGCCGTCGCCATCGCCGAGGACCTGGCCCTGCTCAGCACCAACGCCACGCACCTGGCCAAGGCCTGCGCCCTGCTGGCCACGCTGGAACAACCCGCCGTCGTCTCCGCCCCGCCCAGCCCCCGCCTCGCGCGCATCACCGCCGGCACCGACGTGCTCCGTCCGGTCCGCCTCCTGGAGCACAACTACCAGCACCGGCGGGTCGCCGCGCTGGCCGCACTCGCCGGCAACCCGCACACCCCGCACACCGCGGTCACCGACACGCTCCCCACGCTGCACCCTCTCGAACTCGCCTGGATCGGCCACCAGAACGACGTCCCCGCCTGGCTGCACACGGCCGCGGCCGCCCTCGCCCCGGCAGACGACAACGAGGCCGTACTGCGGCTGCTCACCGATGACGAACTCGACCGCCACCCCGACCCGGCCGCCGTGCTGCAGTCCTGGCTGGACGCCCCCGAATCCGAAGGGTTCTGGTCGCGCCGGGACGTGTACCGCGCCGTCCTCGACTCCCATCACCACACCCTGCACCACCTGCGCCAGCTGCCCGCCGACGAAATCCTCACCCGCAACGAACCCGCCCTCGCCCTGCCCCACCTGCTCGCCTACTGCGGCACCCAGCCGGAACGCTGGAAAGCCCTGCTCAAAGCCCTCAACTACGGCCCCACCGACGAAAAGATCACCTTTGGGGAGCTGCTCGACAGCATCCACGACCCCGCCCCGGCCTTGGGGGGTGGCTCCACGGCAAAGGCCGGCTGACGACATCGCGGCCGAGGTCACCACGAGCATGCTGCGCCGGCCGACGGTCGCGAAGCGGGCCATGGCCGACGACACCACCCGTTTCCTCGTCAACGAGGCCCAGCAGCAGAACGACGAGGAGGCCCGGGAGGCCTTCCACCGGGACTCACCGGTCGCCCCGACGGTGCGCGGCCTTCAGCGGTCGATCGAGTTCATCGAGCTGGTCGGTGCCTTCCATGCCCTGGTCACGGCGGCCGGGCGGATCGTCCCGCGTCTGCGGGACCGGCACCTGACGGACGACGAACGCGCGCTGATCCACGAGAACATCTCCAGGGTGAAGGCCACGCTGGAGTGGGTGGAGCACACCGTGGATACCGGCAAGGTCGACATGGATACCGAGCTTGAGCGGCTGATCAGGGGTGAGTAGCCGTGCCCCGCAAGGCCAGGCGCCGCAAGGGGCGCCCTCGGCGGAAGGGTGACGCGGCCCGTTCCCACGCCGACCGCATCCGCAATGTGCTGTTCGAGGCCCAGGGCGTCGGTTTGACGCTGCCGCAGCTGATCAGAGCCACCGAACTGACCAAGAGCCAGGTACATTCCGGGCTGGCGATGCTGCGCGACCAGGCCGCGGAGAAGGGCTAGCCGCCCATTGTGTGGACCTTGGCCGACGGCTACCAGTTCAGCGGGGACCCCGAGGTGCTGCGCAAGTACGAGATCGGCAAGATCCACGTGCGCCTCGTCGAAGTACGCCGGCTCATCACCGGCACCGTCGCCCCACACGCCGCCCTGCACCCGAACGACAAGTGGATCGCCTACGTCGTCACACAGCTCGCCGCCGTCGAATCCACCCTTGACCTGTTGGTCTCGTGAATCTCTTCGTGATCGAACTCAAGGTGAAACCGTGCGCCGACGCACCTACCCCTCCGACACCACCGCCGCGGAGTGGGCCCTGCTGGAGCCCCTTCTCCCGGTGCCCGCATGCCAGACCCCCAAGGGCGGCCGGCCGGAGAGGTGGCCTCGCCGCGACATCGTGGATGCGATCAGATACCTGGTCGATTCGGGCTGCAAGTACCGGGCTCTCCCACGGGACTTCCCGCCCTGGCGCACGGTCTACGGCTTTCTGGCGAAGTGGGCCGTCGCCGGGGTGCTCAGTGTCATTCGTGACCAGCTGCGGCGCCGCATCCGGCAGGGCATGGGCCGGGCCCCGCAGGCGGTCGCGATCGTCATCGACTCCCAGTCGGTGAAGGCCGCGGAGACCGTCGGCAAGGACAGTCGCGGCTTCGATCCGGCCAAGTTGATCAACGGGCGGAAGAGACACCTGGTCGTGGACACGAAGGGGTTGCCGCTGCTGGTCATGGTCGCCCCGGGCGATGTCCAGGACCGGGATGCGGCCCGCGAGGTGCTCTTCCGGCTCCGCCTGATGCACCCCGAACTCACCGTGGTCTGGGCGGACTCCGCCTACGCCGGGCCGAAACTCGGCGACTGGGCGAAGGACTTCCTGGGCCTGACGATCCGTACGGTCTCCCGCCCCAAGGACGCGACCGGGTTCATCGTCCTGCCCCGCCGCTGGGTGGTCGAACGGTCGCTCGCGTGGATCATGCACGCCCGCCGCCTCGTCCGCGACTACGAGCGGCTCCCGCAGCACAGCGAGGCCCTGATCACCTGGGCGGCCATCACCCTGATGACCCGCCGCCTGATCCAGCCAGCCCGTCAGGCCCTCCAGACCCCGGGCGGCGGTGCGCGTCCAGCCACGCGAACCCGGCCACGATCTGCGATGGCCTCAGTCCCGTCGCCCGCTCCAGCTCCGGCGGGCTGAGCCCTTTCCGGCCGCTTCATCACCGCACGAGGGCGGCGGCACCGTCAAGGAGAATCAGGTCTGGCACTGGCTTGTGATCGCGTACGACCATGCGCTCCAACCAGCGCCATCGGCCTTTGCTCGTACTCGGATCTGAATCGTGGGAGGTTGCGGTAGACATGTGTTGCTCACGCTTCCCACGGCGATTGGCCCGACGGATTGGCCTCCCTCCACATAGGTGCGACTGTTCCCCATCTTTGCCCACCGGTTGAAATCACTGTTCCCCGTATTGGGATAGCGCCGCTCTGCCTCATAGGCAACGTTCATCCCTCGCGCACCCGTATTGCGAATCTTGATGTGGGCGGTTGCCTCCCGACTGGGAGCGAGCTCGAAGAACTCCCGTTGGGCACTGATACAACCATTGACGACGACTGGCCCCGTGCGTACGTCCCCGCCACAGGCAATGGCCGGGTCGGCGTGGGCCGGCGTCGGGATCGCCAGCAATACAAGTGCAGTTGTGCCTAGAACCGCGCCAACACGCTTCAAGAGCAATGCCTCATCCCTTCACCAAGCCTGTCGCTGACGACAGCATTGCTCGGTCCGTGGTTTGACATGCTGTTTTGACTTGATCATCACTCGAACGGGTGCCACGTCAGCCCGCTCCGCGACCACGCCGCTCGATTCGCTACCGTCACCGCATGCCTGTAGCGATCGTCGGAGTGGTTGGTGGCATCCTCGCGGCGTTGATCGGTGCTTGGGCTGTGCTCCGAGCACGCCACCCGCCCAAAGCGCAGCTGGAACTGGTGGACGTATCCGTCGTCTCCAACCAACGAACCGGGTCACGGTACTCAGATTGGCGTGGAGGGCTCCACGAAGAGCACATCTACGTTGTCGTGCTGGATGTGAAGGTGCGTAACACAGGAGGTCAGGTTGTAGTGCTCAAGCGGTTTCACGTGCACATTGAGCAGGCAGAAGCCTGGGGGCTTGCCCGGGGGCGTCTTTGCTCGGCGCTTCAGCCAAGTGGGACGTACAGCATCATGCTTCCAGACCCGGATCTCGTCGCCCATGAGGCGTCTTTCACTAAGCCCAGCAGAAAGAAGGAAATTTCACACGCGGTTCCACCGGGAGACGCGGATCGGTTCGAGATTCGATTGATGATGTCGATCCCGAAGAGACAGCAGTATCGATACCAAGTTCGCCTGGTACTGGACTATAACGCCGACGACTGCGTCTCCTCAGACTCCCTAGCCTTCGCTTGCCCAGCCCGGCCTGCTCGCATCACAATCAGCGATCCTCGCTGACGCGCCCGCTTCGATCAGATCCTGGAGGATGCGCAAAGGCTTGTTGACCTTGGGGTCAACCTGACCCCATCTGTTCGATTTTGCCCCTGAGGGGCCCCCGATCCCGCGTCGCGTTTGCCAGCAGGTGGATCGGAGGGCTAGACACCAGTTGAGAAACCGGCACTTACGGCAGTCACGCGCAGCACTGCCATCCTCGCGTGGACACGCAGCTCCATCCTCACATGCGCGATCACTTGGTCCAGACGGCTTCATCGCCCGAGTTACCAAACACCCCTGCTGGGACGGAACGCTCTTTAAGGCAGTTTCAGCGTCACACAGGCAGGAGCGGTCGGGGAACGGGTCGTGCACTGGCTTTTGCCCTTGTCTCCGCTGTTGGACACGTTGATCGTGAGATGCGTGGCGTTCTTCGGCAGCGTGAGGGGAATGGTGACCTTCTGGTCCACTTCTCCCATGTCGTCAGGCCTGAGCGATCCTGAATAGAGTTCGGTGTCCGCCTCGTCTCCCTGAAGTGCGTGCAGCGACCGCGCAAACGCGGCCACGTGATCATTGCGATCGACACCGACCGCGTGAACGGTGAAAGTCAGCGAGACATGGGGCCGTTGACCCGTCAGGCTCACGCTCGTCACAGTGGGCCTGCCGTTCCCGGCAGCGGCGAGGGTGGCGACAATCAGCGAGGCGACGAGAGCCGCAATATAGGCCGTGCTGCCGACGATCAGAAGCAGTCGTTGCTGGGTGAAGTACGCGTAGAAACTCAAAGCAATGGCGGTGATGGCCAGCCCGGGCGCGACCAGGGTCCACCCCGGGTGATTGTTCAACGCGACGAACAGCCTGTCGCTGTCCATCCCCAGGGCAGCGAGTAGGCCCGCCAACGCGATGAGCGAACCCCACAGGGTGTTAGTCACCGAGCCCAGCGGATTGCCTTCCCCCTCCCCCTCCGTCGGCGCAGGCACCACCTCCTCCGTGGATCGGCCGTCGTCCGATATTGCGGGACGGTTGTCCGCCCCGCCTCCCTCTCCAGCAGGCATGGCCAACATTTTTCGCGTAGGGCTACCTAGGTCACAAGATGCCCTGGCCTCCTCTTGCGTCGGGACACCCTCGTGCAACTGCCTGGGCCCTAAAACCCGCTCCGCTACTCACCGGCGGGCCGACCCGGGACTTCGCGGTTCGGAAACAGGCACTGATCGCCGTCTCCGCGGCGAGCAATCGCTCGAAGGCCGACCTGGACCCGGCCACCTGGCATCCCCCGGCCGCCAGCTACCGCTGCACGTACGCCACCGACTGGATCGCCATCAAGACACGGTGGCAACTGGCCATCGACCCGGCAGAACAGGGCACGGTCTTCACGCTACGAGGGGAGGGACACGGCAGACGCCTGCCCGCCCACCGGGCATGCCGGTGGGCGGGCAGGATGGGTCAACCGGTTCAGCGTGTGCGGACTGACGCCCCGTAGCCATCGGTCTGGCGGAGCACCGTTACCTCCTGGGCGGGTGCCGGCCAGGCCTGGATGAGGTACCAATCGGTGACCTCGTCGGGGGCCAGGTCGACGGCGGTGTCCCGGCCGCGGGCATGCACGCGCAGTGCAGACAGGCTGCGGGCGGTGATCCATCTGGTGAAACATTGCACCTTGCTTCTTCACGGATTCGACGCAGATTTGCCTAAACCGTGTGCATAGTCACGTCCGTTACTTGAGTTTCCTGTCGTACGTCCCAGTTCATGGCATTGATCGACTCTCTCCATGGCACGTAGAAAGGCTCGCGGCGCAATTCGCCGTCTAGCAACCCGCCAACGCGGCGGGGGGAGAGGAACGACACACGTGCCTGAAAAGTCGAGATTAAGACGCACAGCTGCTCCCATCGCCCTTGGAGCGTTGCTGCTGACTACAGCCTCACTGGGTGCAGCGGCCGCCCATGGGGCTTTTGTCGCAGACGCCACCCCGACTGCCTCGACCGGTGACCATGGCGAGGTACCCACTGCGCGGTTAGAAGCCCGCCGCACGGGCAAGCCAGTGGAGCTGCTGTCGCAACGCACCGAAACGTCGCAGACGTTCGCCAACCCGGACGGCAGCTTCACCACCAAGATGACGCCGGCACCGGAGCGCATCAAGCAGGACGGCCGGTGGAAGCCGGTTGACGTCACACTGTCCGCGTCCGGCGGAAGGGTTGTCGCCAAGGCTCACCCCGAAGGGCTGACGCTCGCCACCGGCGGAGGCCAGGTGCCCGCCTCCTTGAAGGCAGCAGCCAAGGAAGCCCCGCAGGACCTCGTCACGCTGGGCACCGGCGACGATCAGATCAGGCTGCAGTGGAAGGGCGGACTTCCCGCGCCGGTGCTCGACGGAACGACAGCGGTCTACAACGACGCGCTCCCGGGAGCCGACGTCATCGTGGAGGCCACCCGCACGGGCTTCGAGCAGTACGTGCGCCTCGACAAGCGCCCGCAGTCCGGCGCCTATTCGTACACACTGCCGCTGAAGACCAACGGGCTGAAGGCCGTGGAACAGGGAGACGGTTCAGTCCTTTTCACCGACGCTGCCGGGAAGAGGCGTGCGGTCATGCCTGCCCCGGTGATGTGGGACGCCGCGGTGGACGAACAGTCGGGCGAGCACCTCAACCGCCACAGCGTAGACATGGAGGTCGTGGACAACGGCGCCGGCAGCATTGATCTGGTCGTCACTCCCGACGCTGGCTTCCTGGCCGATCCGGACACGAAGTACCCGGTGACCGTGGATCCGTCCACCTCCGCCCTGGCATCTACCTTTGACACCTATGTTCAGCAGGGTGAGACCGTGGATCTGTCCACGGACACCGAGTTGGACTTCGGCAACCCCGGCACGACCAACAGCGACGGCACGCCGCGCACGGCCCGTTCCTTCATTCACTGGAACACGCAGCCGATCCAGGACGCGCTGATCTCGTCGGCCACGCTGCAGCTGTACAACTTCCATTCCGGTAACACCGGTTGCACCGCGCAGGGCTGGACGGTGTGGGCCACCAGCCAGGCCGGCACCGGCTCGCGGTGGACCAACCAGCCGAGCTGGCTGCAGCAGTACGCCACGTCCACGGAAACCAAGGGCAACCCGTCGTGCACGTCGGCGCCGGACGGCTGGATCAAGGCCGATGTGACCGACCTGGTGCAGTACTGGGCCTCGGAGAAGGTCACCCGCGGGTTCATGGGTCTGCGCGCGGCGACCGACAGCACCGAGGCGTGGAAGCGGGTCAACTCAGGCAACAATACGGCGAATCAGCCGAAGCTGTCCGTGACGTACAACTTCCGGCCGGGCAACGGGCACGACACGCAGGCAGGGCCGCCGTTCGAGAAGGACGCAGCCGGGGTGTGGCAGGTCGACACCGACGTGCCGTTCCTGCGGGCCACCTTCGACGACGCCGACGGTGACACGGTCAACGGGACCTTCGACATCCGCGATGCCGCGACCGGAGCCAAGGTCGGCGACTACCTCGTCTCGGACTGGGTCGCAGCAGGGACGCCGGCCGAGGTCCGGGTTCCGGCGGATCTGCTGCAGGACGGCAAGACGTACGAGTTCCGGGCCTCCGCCTACGACGGCACCCACTACGACACCGGTTGGACGCCGTGGACGAAGTTCACGGTCAACGACGGCGCTCCCACACCGCCCACCGTCCAGCCGACCGTGTACCCGACCACCACCGGTGGCCCCAAGCCGACGTCCTGAAGCCCGAGGGAAAGAGCATTCTCTGATGCGTATCCAACGCGCTGGGGCCGCGGCTGTCTCCGCTGCCTGCCTGATGACACTGCTGGGCGGCACCGCCTCAGCCCAGACCCCGGAAGAGCCGACGCTCAAGTCGTCGAAAGTGAAGCTGGATCCCAAGGCCGACACCTCCGGGCAGATCGTGTGGGAGCGTTTCGGCTCCGCAGACGAGCTGCCCGATGACAAGGTCGGTGAGACGTTTTCGGTCTCGCGCCTGAAGGCCCCACGCGGCCTGCAGCGGGCGAACACGGTGGAGCCGCAGCCTGGCGGGCCGCATCCGACGCCGGAACGCGAGGCGGAGCTGGCCCGCAAGCTTGGCCAGACCTACACCGCGGACGGTACCGAGACCGCAGCCGAGCAGTTAGGCAAGTTCCGGTCGACGAGCAGGGCCAACGGGATCATCGACTTCGCCAAGTGCGAGAACGATCCCCTGGGCGAGGCACGGGATTCCAACGCGCCCGGCCACATCATCGACCACTTCAACTTCTGCCGCTGGGGATACAACCAGGCCACCAAGATCAACAGCCAGGGCGGCATCGAGGGCTACATCCGGTTCAAGGAGATCGAGGTCGGCGAGGGCTCCAAGGCCGGCCGGACCGGCACGATCCACCTGAAGACGAAGGACGTAACCGGGTTCGGTATCTACTCCGAATTCTCCGGCGCCAGCATGAAGATCAAGCCGTCGGCCTGGGGGGACATCAACCACCTCGGCGAGTGCGGCAACAACAACGGCGTCGACTTCGGCGACGGCAGGGACTCGTTCACCCGCGTCGTTGCCGGGTGGGAGGACCAGTACATCAAGTTCGACATCACCTCGGACGAAGCCAAGGCCGACCAGTCCCGCTCCGACAAAGTCTCGTACTGCAACTGGCAGACCAGCTACAAGGTGTCCTCCGCAAAGGGTTCAACCGGCTGGTCCGGTGTGTCACCGATCGGCGGCATGCGCTTCGACTCCGCCACCTACATACCCGACACCCAGTACGGCAGCAAGGGCGCCGTCTTCAACCGGGTCACCCCGTCGTTCAACTACGACCGCGCCGACACAGCCGTCAAGGGCGTGGCGGAACACGTCTTCGACGCACTGTACGCACCGCAACTGACCTATCCGCAGAAGAGCGACAAGGACATTCCCGGCAATATATGGAACGGTGAATGGCAGCCGATCCACCGCAACGTCGGCGGCGGCAAGTTCTCCACCGCCTCCGACGACGTGGAGCGACGCAACAGGAGCGCCAAGGACGCGGCATGCGCCGGTCTGCACCGCCCCGAGGGTTACGAGTGCGACGAGTTCCCCTTCGCGTCCACTAAGGAAGGCGCCGGCGTCGGCGACGGCAACTTCTCCGTGAGGATGGTGCCCGGGTCGGAGAACGGAAGCGCCGGGTCGAAGCTGTCGCACTGGTACAGCGGCGACCGAATCCTCGACGGTGATGCGTACGGCATCTGGGTCGACTAAGTAGCGAGGCAGAATCGGGGGCGGGCGCCACCAAGGGGCCCGCCCCCGCAACGGCTCCCCGGCCTGGCCTGGCCTCGAGCGGCGCCACACAAGAAGGAGCAAGCATGCAGGAGACAACGAACAGCGGCGCCGTGAGCATCGAGTACGGCCACTTCTATGTCGCCGAGTGGGTCGAGGAGCCCGACTTTCGCACCGGCGACCCAGTCATCGTGACACCTGGGCAGTTCACCATCGTCAGCCGGGTGCAGGCCCATCTGATCGAGGTGACGCTGCAACTGGCAGCGGCGGAGCCTGTGCCGGGAGCAGGATGGCAGCTGCTCGGCAGTTACCCCTACCGGCCCACGCGCGCCGGGCTGATCGCCGTCACGGCCCCCACCGCCGGACAGGGCCCGCAACTGCAACTGGATCCCACGACCAGCTACACCACGTACATCTTCACCCGTGGCCGCGCCGACTCACGTGAGCGATGGCAGGCGGCGATGGACCGAGAAGAGTGGGGCGCCGGCCTGGACGGGGGCTTCGAGGCGTATCTCGTCGTGTTCGTGCCCACCGGGATCCAGCCGGCCCCCGCTCCGCTCGAAGAACGGCCGGTGCCGGTGGATGAGAAGGGGCAGCGCCCAGCGAACTGGACTGGCGACCAGCACACGAGGTGAGCTGCTGGCCTATAGTCCGAGACCATCCCCCGCGAGCGCCGGACGAGACAGAGCATCCCGGTCGCCGACGAGGGCACCGCATCAGCCACCCACGGCGGCTGTCCAGGCACGTCTTCTGCCAACGCGGGAGAATGCGGCACAGCACGATCATCACGGGACAGCCCCGGCGTGGCTGTCCGAAGACACTTCGTCAATCGGCCGCGCAGTCCTCTCGCTTGCTGGGCTTGAGAGGTAGTCCTCGGGGGCTCGGGGCGCGTGGTGGCCGGCTTCGGCGTAGAGCTGCCTGATCGCGTTGATCAGCTCGTGATGGTCGGACAGGTCTACGTTGTCGCTGTCGATGGCGTGACCGATCAGGCTGAACATCTGATGCACCAGGCGGGCGTACTTGACAGGGGTCAGGATGGCCGATCTTGGATGGTGGTGCCGGCAGGGTTCTTCGGTGCACTGCTGCACTTCGGCCTCCGCCGCGCGATGGGCTTCCTCCGCGGCCACTGCTTCGACAAGACGTGCGGGCCAGGCGGTCCGGACGGGGTCCGGGTCGGGTTCCCCAGCACGGCGGGCGTGGAGCACTGCGACCTGGTTGGCGCGTGTGACCTTCGGGCAGGAGTCGGCGCGCTGCTGCAGTCCGGGGACGGCGGCCAGGCGCCGGGCCAGGGTGACGATCTCGGCAGCGTGGTCGGAGGCCCAGCGCTGCTCGGCCCTGCGATCGCGCTGCGTGCGAGCGGCTTCAACGCGTTCGCTCTGGGTCAATGAGTGGCCGACGATGCTGTCGAGGTCGCGGCGCAACTGCAGGTAGCGGCGTTCGGCAGACTGCCGGCTGCGCATTTCCAGGGCAGGGGCGAGACGTTGCCAGGTGACGTTCTTGCGGCGGGCGGCAGCTATCAGCCGCGGCTCGTCCATCTGCAGTTTGTCGCGCAGGACGCGTTGGACCAGGAGGGCTGCGAGCAGGTCGGTCTCGTCGATGTCGTCCAGGGCGTCGTACTCGATGAGTTCGAGGATGCAGTCGTACTTGGCGGCGACCTCGCCAAGTGTGCCAGTGTGATCCAAGGGCCGGGGAATGTGGGCCAGTTCCCCTAACCACGAATGCGGATCGGGAGCCTGCGGGGACTTCAGATGGCGCCAGGCGTCGACGCGGTGGATTTCCGCTGGCGGTCGACGTGGGGTTGTCGTCTCTCGGACGACACTTTTCGTCGTCCGCAAGACGACATTTCTCATTTCACTCATGGGTTTCTCCAAATGGAATTTAGGGGGCGAACGACCCTCTATTCGCTTCGGTCGGCGGCGTGGTCTTGGTCCTCGCGCGGAGTCCTACGCCGGCGCCAGGCCTTAACTAAGGTGCTGGTCAGCGCGCCGGTGGCCAGCACCAGCACACCGGCGACGTACTCAGGCCAGGCATCGCTCATGAAGTGATTCGTCATGGCAGTTCAGAGCGCATACGGGGGTGCGCCAACTCCTTCGCGGTGATCCCCCGGGGACACGCGGTGCGCTCCCGGTCCAGCAGGCAGGCCGCGTCCCGATTGCAGCCCGAGCCACCGGCCCGAGCCGTGCCTCGTCCCGTGGCTGTGACGCGGCCGGTGCCGCCGAACATTCTTAGGCCACAGGCAACTGCCCCACGGCCGGTTCGGGGAGAAACAAGGGGTGGCGAACACTGGCGAATACTCGGCATGTTCCGAAATGCTGCATAAGAGGTTTTTGAATTCACCCGCTGCACAAGTGGAGTTGACGCCTCATGGCATGACCTCCGAGAGCGCCCTGCATCAAGTCCGCCCTCCGGCGGGACTGCCCCGGTGGGTAGCCGGACCGCAGCGAGACGGCCGCCGGCCCGCGTGGTCAGGTGGTCAGTTCCGTCTGGGCCGGCGCATCGGCAGAGGTGTGGCGGATGTACCACTCGGTGGAGAACAGCCGCTCCCGAGCGTCCTGCGAAAGGCCGGCGATCAGGCCGGGTACGGCGCCCCGCCGCACCTCGGTGCGATGAGCCAGTACGGCGGCGATCTTCTGTTCCATCCAGGGGCCGACGTCGACGGTTGCGGTGACCTGTTCGTCTGGAGCGCTGTACACCGCCTTGCGCGCACCGACCGCATCTCTCAGCGCCGGCACAGCGGAGTGCGGGTGCGTGGCCAGCCTGCGCGCACCGTGCCCGGGCGCGGGTCAGTTCTCCGAAGGGATGCGGGCAGCAATCTCGCGCGCCAGCCGATCCGCCTCCGGTGACACCGGCCCGTCCTGCTGCGCCACCGTCTGCAGCAGCTGGAGCAGGTCGTGTGCCTCTTCAAGGGTCAGCAGGGCCAGGCGCTCCACGGTGTGCGCGGCGGGCGGGAAGTCGAGGTCGTCCAGATCGACGTGTTCGTAGTCGTCCATGGTCTGGGCAAGGTATCCCGGCTCCAGCCGGTCACGCGGCCCGACACGTGTCCAGCCCCGGCTGGCGAGGCACCGGCCGGGGCTGGAGGGGATGTGGTGATCGTGAAGGGCGGTCGCCTACGCGGCGAGCAGCTCTGCAGGGCTTCAGTCGAACGATCGTCCCTGCAGGCAATAGGTGAGGTCCGGGGACACTGTCCCCTCCACGACCACGCTCCTCACAACACGGGCCGCCCCTCGGGCATTCCCGCCCGGTACGACCGGGGGTGAGCTCCCGTCCCGGCTCGGGGAAACCACGGGACGGGAGCTCACCATCATCATCCGCCCGCCATGGCCCCAACGGATTAGGAACAGCGCGAAGGCCGTAGTCATGAGTTGGTGGATCAGGGCGTCCTGGGGGATGGGTTGGCGGAAGTGTCACGCTTCCGGTCGGAGTTGTACGCGTGTCTGAGCGCGCGGGGCGACGCCTTGTGACAGCGAGTTCCCAGGCGAGCCCTACGTCGATGACGCGGGCGGCGCCGGGGTCTCAACACTTTGTGGATGGCGACACTGCCGTGCTCAGCGAGGTAACGGAGTACCTCAGCATCGTCCACGCCGCTCGCAGCGACGCTCCGCCGGAGCGCTCCTCTTTGGGCCTCGCGACCTGAAATGTCGCGTACGTCACGCAGGTGCACCGTGCCATACGGCAATCCACCCCTGCGCCTTCCGCGATCAAGCGGAGACGTTCCGCCCGAGTGCCGCGGCCGCGAGTACCTGCGGATCGCCCACAGCTGCTTGCTGTACCGAGAGGGGCGCTCCGCCGGAGCGCAGAGTCTCGCGACCTGCGATGCCGCGCCCTCCACATCACTACAGCACTTCGCAGGACACAACCCGCATGCGTACCAACGACGCCCTGCTCTGCTGACCGGTGGCTCGCCGCCTGGCCAGATCGCGCTCGCCGGGGAAGTCAGAGGAGTCTTCCTCGACGAATGACAGGAAGTAGTGACCGCCGTGTTCGTATCAATGCCGACGCCCGCGCAGATCCCGACGACCATCCACCATCTTCGCCGGAGAGCCGAAGCCAATCCCCAAGGCCCCCGCTCCAGGGCAGGAACATCGGCTTTTTCTGGGACGCCCCTACTCCCGGCGTAACCGCAACCGCGCAGGCGGCCCACAACGGCTGACGCGTCATCGACGCCACCGGCCATTGACCTTGGAAGCCCAAGGGAGGACGGGCCACTGCACGTGTCCCTGCCAGCTCAGAAACGGAAGGAACTCATGCACCGTAACCAGCCGGATCCCGACCTGCCCAGGCGGACTATCACCCGCCGCACTATCGAGTGGCTGAGCCGGTACCAGCGCGCTCTCGTACTCCGCGCCCTCTACGGAGCCGCGTATGGCGCGAGCACCACCGGAGCCAGCCTGCTCATCCTGTGGCTCCACTCTCGCTTCTGAGCGAGCGCTACAGACGGGCCCGTCACCGCGTGGTGACGGGCAGCCTGTTGTGCAGGGTCGGGGCCAATGCCGTTGCTTGAGAGGTGCACGTAGTTCCTCTCCAGGCGCGGTGACCGCCGGGGCGCTGGTTCGTTGACACGGATATGCATCCATGGATCGGGTTATCCGATGAAGTCCGGCTCGGGTTGCTC
>NZ_JBQQCE010000710.1:0-3368 GCF_052245645.1 Streptomyces sp. KR55
TGGCCGCCGAGCTGGGAATCACCGTCGTCGCGGTCGATCCCGCCTACACCTCACGCTGGGGCGCCGAGCACTGGCAGAAGCCCCTCACCACGCAGCATCGCAAGACCACCCGTCACGACGCCGCAGCCGTGGCGATCGGACGACGCGCCCTTGGGCACCGCATCCGGCGACGGACGGCACCGCCCCCTGCCCACCAGAGCGATGGACAGGGGCATCGGACCGTCCAGGCCAGTTGTGGCGACCAGGGACGTGAGGAAACCCGCCCCCGCATCCCCGGACCACGGACACGATCCGTGCGTGCCGGATGCGGAGCGAACGCGGGGGACCAGAACGCCCAACACCGTTCGAGGTGTTCGGCTGAGCACGAGTTCCGGCACCAGGACTCACCCCCGCTCAGTCTTTAGGAACGGTGCGCCGACGTTGCTGATGGACTGGAAGGCGTGGCCGTCCTTCAGGCTCTCGGCGGGCAGGATGCGCACGGTGGTGCCGGCGGGGGCGGTGACGGTGATCTCCGGCCAGCCGGCGATGTTGCGGCCGAGGTCGAAGACGCGGCTGCCCTCGGCGCCCGGCACCTCGGTGCCCTTCAGGGTCTCCATCACCCGGACCGGTTCGGTCTCGCGGGCGCTGAGGACGGCTGGTTCCGCCGCGCTGCCGGGGCGTCCGAGGGCGACGGCCGAGGGCCAGGCGGAGTGGTCGCGGCCGGGCTCGTCCCAGCCGGGGATCTCCCGGCGGGCGTCGTGGTCCTCGCCGCCGTACCAGTTGGAGGAGGTCGTCGGGCCGAGGGTGGTGCGCCAGTCGGTGCCGCTGGTGATGCGGCGGACGGTGCCGTCGTCGAGGGTGATCTCCAGCTGGGCGACGAGCTTGGGGTCGCTGATGTTGCCGTACAGCTTGCGGTAGCGGTCGGCGGTGCTCACCACGTTGGAGATGCCGTTGCCGAGCGCGACGGCGAGGGTGTTGCCGCCGCGCCGCAGCCGCTCGGTGACGTCGTACGTGGCGTACTGCACGCGGTCGCGGAAGTCGGTGTTGGCGGGCTCGAGCACGGCGTCCCCGACGGGCTCGCCGTTGATGCGCGCCTCGTGGACGCCGAGCCCCGCCATGTAGAGGCGGGCGCTGCGGGTGCCCTTGGGGAGGGTGAAGTCCTTGGTGAAGAGGGGGAGGCCGGACGGCAGAAAGGGCTTGGGCGCCGGCTGCCCGGTGACCTCTGCCGCCCTGGTCCACGGCCCCTCGGCCGTGTCGGATGTGGACACCGTGTAGTCGACGGGGAAGTGGGGCACCCGGCCGTCGTCGGTGAGGACGTCGGCGCGCGGGTAGAGCAGGACCTGGTCGAAGGACTTGGCGGCCTTGAGGTCCAGGGTGAGCGTGACCGGGGACGAGGACACATCGGGGCCGGTGTGCTTCGGGCTCGCGTAGCCGGCGGCCCGGTCGAGGGCGCTGTTGGTGAGTCCGTCGACGGCGAGCGCGGGTTCCCAGATCTTGCGCACGGTCTCGGTCTCGGAGGCGGTGACGGCCGCGCCCTGCGCGTGGTTCACGTCGGGGGCGGCCGAGTCGCGGACCTCGATCTCGCCGAGCTGGAGGCGCCAGGCTCCGTCGAGCGGCGGGCCCAGCTTGGTGACGTCGAGCCGGACGTGACGGGCGGTCGTCCTCGGCAGGGTGACGACGACGGGCTGGAGCTCGTGCTCGCTCAGCCGCCACGCGTCGTGGGTGATCCACTGGGCGGACCAGTCCTGGGCGCGGGTCAGGCCGGTCTCGAAGACGGCGATGTCGCTCCACTCCGAGACGCGGGTCCCGGACCACAGCTGGACGCGCCAGTGGACCCGGTCGCGTGAACCCACCGCCCTGCCCGCGTAGACGGCGTGCGGCTCGGCGGAGCGGACCTTTCCGGAGTCCCACAGGTCGGGGTGTCCCCGTTCCAGCTTTGCCCTGCTGGTGGCGGCCTGGACGCGGTAGGCGCTCTGGACGACGTTCCGGCCGCGGCCGGCCGGCTGCCAGGTCAGGTCGGGGGTGGTGTCGTCGATGCCGAGGGCGCTGCGCAGGTGCTGGGTCCGCAGCGCGGTGACCCCGGCGCTGCCGCCCTGCGAGGCGGACGCGGGCAGTGCCGAGGGCACGAGGGTGACCAGCGCGGTCAGCCCGGTGGCCAGGATCAGCACGGGTCTGGCGAGTGAACTCATACCGGTCTCCATCCGGGATTGCGGGTCAGTGCAGGTCGGCGGTGACGGGCCGGCGCGGGCGCAGGAACACCGGGCCGAGCAGCCCGGAGGGCAGCGGCTTGTTGCGTTCGTTGGAGAGGGTGTTGGAGACGCGCACGGCGATGTGGTTGGTCCCGGGGCGCAGCGCGTCGGTGACGTCCACGACGTACGGGGTCCACAGGGCGGGCGGCAGGGCCGTGCCGTTGACCGTGACCTGGGCGACCTCGCGGACGGTGCCGAGGTCGAGGTGGAGGCGGCGGCCTTCGAGGGCGGCGGCGTCGAGGGCGATTCCCTTGGTGTAGGTGGCGCTGCCGGAGAAGAGCCGGGCGATGTCGCTCCAGCTGCCGAGCGGGCGTACGACGGGCTGGGCACCGTCCTGGTGGAGGGTGAGGGTCCAGTCGCCGTCGAGCGGGATCGGCTCCAGCGGGTCGGTGACGCGGACGGTGCCGCGGTAGGTGCGGCGGCCGTCGGTGCCGGTGAGGGCGTGGCTGCCGGGGCTCTCGGCCAGGGCCTCGACGCGGAGTGCGCCCCGGCGGCCGGTGACGGAGGTGACGGGCAGACTTCCGGCGTCGGTGAGGTGCGGGAGCTTCGGGGCCGGGTGGCGGAAGACGACGCCCACTGTCCGGTACGGCCCGAGCCTCAGCGGCACGCCCACGCCGTCCCGTTGCTCGCGGTGCACCGGCGCGGGCGCGGCCGTTCCCTCCTCCGGGTCCCACCACTCCGGGGTGCCGCGGGCCGGCAGCGTGGCCCAGGTGTCGACGGGCATCGCGCTCTCGTTGTTGAACAGGAAGGCGATGTCGCCGTCGCGCGTGGTGCGCAGGACGCGCACGGCGGGCGCCGCCGGCTCCAGGCGTGCCGCAGCGAACTCCCGGGTGACCGCGCCGAGTTCACCGGCTGCCGTGACGCGGAGGGCCCGACGGTGTCCGAACAGGTCGTCCAGGGCGCTCCGCAGTTCGTCGTCACGGCCGTCCACCTCCCGCTCCGGCAGCACGCCGACGGCCACCACGGTGCCTCCGGCGCGGGCGAAACGGGCCAGGGAGCGGACGGCCTCCGCCTCCAGGACGGGGGTCTCGGGCAGCACCACCAGGTCGTAGCGGGCCCGGCCGACGGCCAGCCGGTCGTCGTGGAGGCGGGCGTGGGGCAGCAGTTCGGGATCGCCGGCGAGCGCTCCCTCGTGGAGGA
>NZ_JBQQCE010000711.1:0-3355 GCF_052245645.1 Streptomyces sp. KR55
CCGCCCCGGACCCCGACGGGGCTGCGTCTCCCCACGCCTCTCACGGGTATCCAGCATCCCCGTCGCCGGGCTTCGCCCTGCCCCGGGCAAGCCCAGGCAGTTACTGCTGAGGGTGGTGCGGCGGGATCGGGGGGAGTTCACCGGTTGTCTCGTAGCTCTTCAGCATCTCGATGCGGCGTGCGTGGCGTTCGTCGCCCGAGAACGGGGTGTTCAGGAACGTCTCCACGAACTTTGTCGCCTCGTCGAGGGTGTGCATGCGCGCGCCCACCGCGACCACGTTGGCGTTGTTGTGCTGGCGGCCCAGCGACGCCGTCTCCTCGCTCCAGGCGAGCGCCGCGCGCACGCCCTTCACCTTGTTCGCGGCGATCTGCTCGCCGTTGCCGGAGCCGCCGATCACGATGCCGAGGGCTTCGGGGTCCGAGGCCGTGCGCTCGGCGGCGCGGAGGCAGAAGGGCGGGTAGTCGTCCTGGGCGTCGTAGATGTGGGGGCCGCAGTCGACGGGGTCGTGGCCGGCCGCTTTGAGCCACTCGACGAGGTGGTTCTTGAGTTCAAAACCGGCATGGTCGGAGCCGAGGTACACGCGCATGGAAACGAGTGTGTCATGCCGGTTTCGGGGCGGGCGCGCCGGGTCGGCGAGGCGGAAAGTGTGAGTAACACTACAGAAACTCAAGGAAACCTCAAGTAACGATCCGGAATCAAAGGTTCCCGAATTCGTTCGCCTCAGATTCACTGGACCGATTCGTACACCCCCCGCACACCGCTCGGGCGGGCTCGTACGGGGAAACTGCTCGACCGGCGCAAAGGAAACCCGTCCCATGACTTCGCAGCCGACCCTGACGAAGGCCGGAACCGGCCCCGGAGGCCCCGGTGACCCCGGCCACGGCCTTCAGGCCGGGCTCAAGAACCGTCATCTGTCGATGATCGCCATTGGTGGTGTCATCGGCGCAGGCCTGTTCGTCGGATCCAGCTCCGGTATCGCCACCGCCGGCCCCGGCATCCTCCTGTCGTACGCCCTCGTCGGCACGCTCGTCGTGCTCGTGATGCGGATGCTCGGTGAGATGTCCGCGGCGAATCCGACGTCCGGTTCGTTCTCGGCGCACGCCGACCGCGCGCTCGGGCCCTGGGCCGGGTTCTCCATCGGCTGGCTGTACTGGTTCTTCTGGGTCGTCGTGCTGGCGGTGGAGGCGACCGCTGGGGCCGCGATTCTGGAGGGGTGGATTCCCGCCGTGCCCCAGTGGGGGTGGGCGCTGATCGTGATGGTGGTGCTGACCGCCACCAACCTCGTCTCCGTCGGTTCCTACGGCGAGTTCGAGTTCTGGTTCGCCGGTATCAAGGTCGTCGCGATCGGAGCGTTCATCGTCGTCGGCGGGCTCGCCATCTTCGGTGTGCTGCCCGGGGTCGACAGTGAGCAGGCCGGGCTCTCCAACCTCACGGAGCACGGCGGCTTCCTGCCCAACGGACCCGGCGCCATCCTCACCGGTGTGCTGCTCGTCGTCTTCTCCTTCATGGGCAGCGAGATCGCGACCCTCGCGGCCGGCGAGTCCGAGGACCCGCAGCGGGCCGTGACCAAGTCGACCAACAGCATCATCTGGCGTATCGCCGTGTTCTATCTGGGGTCGATCTTCGTCGTCGTCGCCCTGCTGCCCTGGGACGCCCCCGCCATCGCCGAGAAGGGCTCCTACGTGGCCGCCCTGGACTCCCTCGGCATCGCGCACGCCGGTCAGATCATGAACTTCATCGTGCTGACGTCGGTGCTGTCCTGCCTCAACTCCGGCCTCTACACCGCTTCCCGGATGGCGTTCTCGCTGGGCGAGCGCGGAGATGCGCCGAAGGCCTTCGCACGGACGACGGGTCGCGGTGTGCCGCGGACGGCGATTCTCGTCTCCGTCGTGTTCGGGTTCGTGGCCGTGTTCTTCAACTACAAGTTCCCGGACTCCGTCTTCCTGTTCCTCGTCAACTCCTCCGGGGCCGTGGCCCTGTTCGTCTGGCTCGTCATCTGCTTCTCGCAGCTGCGGATGCGGAAGATCATCCAGCGGGAGGCGCCGGAGAAGCTGGTCGTGCGGATGTGGCTGTACCCGTATCTGACCTGGGCGACGGCCGCGCTGATCGTGTTCGTGCTCGGCTACATGCTGACCGACACCGAGCACGACGGACGCAAGACCGTACTGCTGTCGCTGCTGGTCGCGGCCGTGGTGCTGGCGATCGCCGTGGTCCGACAGAAGCGCCGGGGTGCCGTCGGTGCTCCCGACAAGGTGTCGGTGGGCGACTGACGCGCCGTTTCCTGAGTGGTCGAGGGCCCTGTGGCAGCGCGCCGCGGGGCCCTCGGTGTCGTAGGCCGTCAGGGGTCGTTCGTCACCTGTTTCTTGCGATTCCTCCCCGGCGTTCCCGCGGGGGAGGAATCGCATACGGGTGTTGCGGCGCGGAGCGTCGCCGCATCCGGTTCAGGGCTCGGAGTGCCCGTACGGCTGCCCGGCACCCGAGGAGATGTGAACATGTGTGCCCGGAGTCGCTGACTGGGGTGGCGACTGTGGGATCTGGGTACGTGTGTGCGGCGGTCGTCCGTATGGTCCTTCGGAGGGTTCGGGATGTCATGGCGTCCCGGCCGGGGACCGTGAGGGGGCGAGATGACGCAAGTGAGGGCGGCTGCGGAGGCCGGGCACGCCCGATACACCTACCGGCTGCGCGTGTCGTCTGCCGCCCGTACTGTCCTGGTGGCGGAGTGGGACCGATGCCGGTGGGTGTGGAACGAATGTGTGGCCAAGTCCAAGGCCGTACACCTGCACAACAAGGCGACCGGGGAGAAGCAGACGTGCGGTCCGGCTCAGCTCGACAGGATGCTGACCGAGGCCCGTACCCGTATGCCGTGGCTGCGTGAGGGCTCATCGGTCCTGCAGCAGCAGATCATCCGCGACTTCGGCCGCTCCCGCGCCAAGGCGCTCAAGGACATCAAAGAGCACCTGCCCATGGCACGCCGGGCCGGGATGCCGAAGTGGAAGACCAAGCGCGAGGCACTGCCGAGCCTCAACTACACCCAGCGCGGGTTCCGCCTGAAGGGCGGCCAGTTGCACCTGGCCGGGGGCATCGTGGTGACGGTGGTGTGGTCGCGGGAACTGCCGGCTGAGCCGTCATCGGTGCGCGTGTACCAGGACAGCATCGGGCACTGGTACTGCTCGTTCGTCGTGCCCGCCCAGGTGCAGCTGCTGCCGGAGACCGGCCGCGTGATCGGTATCGACTGGGGTGTGAAGGAGACCGCCACCACCACATCCGACGCCCACGACCTCCCCCACTCCGAGCACGGCAGGAAGGCCGCCGCGAAGCTGTCGCGGTACGACCGGATGATGGCCCGCCGCAAACC
>NZ_JBQQCE010000712.1:0-3351 GCF_052245645.1 Streptomyces sp. KR55
CTGATGACGTGCTCGGGCGTCGGGGGTTTGCCGAGCGTGCCGAGCCCGTCCAGGCCGCCCGAAGTGCAGCTGGCGGCTCCCGCCAGCAGTCCAGCCCATGTCAGTATGGCGGCCAGTGTGGCCCTCGCGCGCCGCGCGCGCCCATGTACGTGCCTCACAAACATGCCCAACGATCGGGCCCGCCCTGGGGAAACGTGAGTGCGAGGCAAGCTCTGGGCAGAACAGTGGGGAGGACGACGCGATGGGGAGATGCCGGAGGGGACGCCGCTGCCTCTTTCGCCAGTCGTTCCATGAGCCGTGGGAGGCTGACAGGTGTCCAGCGCAGCCGAGCAGGAGGCGGTGGCGGAGCAAGGCGCCGCCGGACAGCAGAGCCCGGCCGCCGTCGTGAACGGCGTGCAGCGCAGGGCGCCCGAGGCGCCCGTGTGGCCGGGTGCGCCGACGCCTCTGGGGGCCCGTTTCCGGGTCGGCCCGGACGGGGTGGCGGGCACCAACTTCGCGCTGTGGGCGGGCGGGGCGGAGGCGGTCGAGCTGTGTCTGTTCGACGAGGAGGGCGGTGAGACCACCGAGCGCCGGCACCGCCTCACCGAGCTGACGCACGAGATCTGGCACGGCTTCGTGCCGGGAGTCATGCCGGGGCAGCGGTACGGCTATCGGGTGCACGGCCGCTGGGATCCGTGGACCGGCGGCCGCTGGAACCCGGCGAAGCTGCTGCTCGACCCGTACGCGCGCGCGGTGGACGGCGACTACGCCGCGTTCGGGTTGTCACCCGAGGTGTACGGGCACGTCCGCGACTGGCCGCAGCAGCAGGTCGCGGACACCGTGCGCGACGAACGGGACTCGGCGCCGTACGTCCCCAAGGGCGTGGTGGTCCACGACGACGCGCCCGACGACGAATGGATGGACGACCGCCGCCCCAAGACGCCGTGGGCGGACTCGGTGATCTACGAACTGCATGTGCGCGGATTCACCCGACTGCACCCCGGCATCCCCGAGGAACTGCGGGGCACCTACGCGGGCCTGGCCCACCCCGCTGCCATCGAACACCTCACGAAGCTGGGCGTCACGGCGGTCGAGCTGCTGCCCGTCCACCAGTTCGCCCACGAGGACCATCTGCTGCGCCGCGGCCTGAGGAACTACTGGGGGTACAACTCGATCGGCTATTTCGCCCCGCACGCCGCGTACGCCGCCTCCGGCACGCGCGGCCAGCAGGTCGGCGAGTTCAAGCGCATGGTGCACGCCCTGCATTCGGCCGGCATCGAGGTCATCCTCGACGTCGTCTACAACCACACCGCGGAGGCGGGCGAGCTGGGCCCGACGCTGTCCCTGAAGGGCATCGACAACCGCGGCTACTACCGTCTGCAGTCCGACGCCCGCCGCTACGCCGACTACACCGGCTGCGGCAACACCCTGCACGTCGTCCAGCCGCATGTGCTGCGCCTGATCACGGACTCACTGCGCTACTGGGTGACGGAGATGGGCGTGGACGGCTTCCGGTTCGACCTGGCGGCCGCGCTGGCCCGCTCCATGCACGACGTCGACATGCTGTCGCCGTTCCTCGCGGTCATCGCGCAGGACCCGGTGCTGCGCCGGGTGAAGCTGATCGCCGAACCCTGGGACGTCGGCTCCGGCGGCTACCAGGTGGGCGCCTTCCCGCCGCTGTGGACGGAGTGGAACGACCGCTACCGCAACGCCGTACGGGACTTCTGGCGGCACGCGCTGCCGGACGTCCGGGAGATGGGCTACCGGCTGTCCGGGTCGAGCGACCTGTATGCATGGGGCGGCCGGCGGCCGTACGCCTCGGTCAACTTCATCACCGCGCACGACGGTTTCACCCTCCGGGACCTCGTGTCGTACGAGCGCAAGCACAACGAGGCGAACGGCGAGGGCAACCGGGACGGCTCGGACGACAACCGGGCGTGGAACTGCGGGGTCGAGGGCGAGACGGACGACGAGCGGATACGGGCGCTCAGGCGACGCCAGTTGAGGAACCTGCTGACCACACTGCTGCTGTCGACCGGCGTGCCGATGCTGGTCGCGGGCGACGAGCTGGGGCGGACCCAGCGTGGCAACAACAACGCGTACTGCCAGGACAACGAGATCAGCTGGCTGGACTGGGGGCTGCTGGAGGATCCCGGCTGGAAGGCCCTGTTCGAGCTGACCTCCCGGCTGATCGAGCTGCGGCACCGGCATCCCGTCCTGCGCCGGCGGGCGTTCTTCTCCGGACGCGCGCACTCCGCGGACGGGCTCAGGGACCTGGCCTGGTTCACCCCGCGGGGCACGGAGATGACGGAACGGGACTGGTACGCGCCCGCGGCCACGCTCGGCATGTATCTGTCCGGGCGGGACATCCCGGGGCGCGACGAGCGGGGGGCGCCGATCCTCGACGACAGCTTCCTGGCCGTGCTGCACGCCGGGGAGCGGCCGGTGAGCTTCGTACTGCCGGGGCCGCCCTGGGCGGAGCACTACGAGGTGGTCGTCGACACTTCGCGGGAGGAGCAGGGCGAGGAACCGGGCGTGGTGCGCCGGGCGGGGGCGACGATCACGGTGCCGGGGCGGGCGGTGCTGTTGCTGAAGGTGGGCTGAGCCAAAACTCAGTGGGCGTTGTCAGTGGCTGTCCGTAGGCTCGCCACTGATGCCCACGACACGTGCCACCCCGATCGATGACCGCTCCACCGTCCGCTCGCTGCTGCGCCTGTGGCCCTATGTCCGGCCGGTGCGGGCGCGGCTGTTCACCGCCGCGTTCGTCGCGATACTCGCGTCCTGCACGGGGCTGGTGATCCCGCTCGTCCTGAAGTGGCTCGTGGACGGGCCGGTCGCCGACCGGGACCCGGCGGGGGTGTGGCTCGGGGCGCTGTATCTGCTGCTGCTCGGGCTGGCCGAGGCGCTGCTGTTCGGGCTGCGGCGGTGGCTGGTGGCACGGCCGCTGGCGGGGGTCGAGGCGTCGATGCGGGCGGATCTGTACCGGCATCTGCAGCGGCTGCCGGTGGCGTTCCACGACCGGTGGCCCTCGGGGCAGTTGCTGTCCCGGGGCACGACGGATCTGATGCTGCTGCGGATGTTCCTCGCCTTTCCGCTGACGTTCCTGCTGGTCAACGGTGTGACGATCCTCGTCGGCGTGATCATCATGCTGGCCCAGGACCTGATGCTCGGGCTGGTGATCCTTGGGCCCGCCGTGCCGGTGGTCGTCACCTGTGTGATCTTCGAGAAGCGGTATGCGGAGGTGGCACGGCGCGCACAGGACCAGGTCGGTGATCTGACGACGGTCGTCGAGGAGGGCGTGCTCGGCATCCGGATCATCAAGGGGTTCGGCCGGCATCGCAGTCAGGCACGGGCGTTCCGGGAGCTGTCGCG
>NZ_JBQQCE010000713.1:0-3336 GCF_052245645.1 Streptomyces sp. KR55
CGGCGTCGAAGTTGGCGGCGGCCGCCTCGAAGGGCAGGCGGGTCCACACCGGCCGGGAGTCCTCGGCGAGCGCGCGGACGATGCCGTAGTAGAAAGCCGCGTTGGCGATGACGTCGGTGACGGTGGGCCCGGCTGGCAGAACGCGGTTCTCGACGCGCAGATGCGGGACGCCGTCGGCGATCCCGTACACGGGACGGTTCCAGCGGTACACCGTGCCGTTGTGCAGGACGAGCTCGGCGAGTTTCGGAACGCCCCCGGCGTCGAGCACCGCCAGCGGGTCCTCGTCGTCGCAGATCGGCAGCAGCGCGGGGTAGTAGCGCAGGTTCTCCTCGAAGAGGTCGTACGCCGAGCTGATCCACCGCTCCCCGAACCAGGTGCGCGGCCGGACCCCCTGGGCCTGCAGTTCGGGCGGGCGGGTGTCGGTGGACTGCTGGAACAGCGGCGGCCGGGACTCGCGCCACAGCTCGCGACCGAACAGGAAGGGCGAGTTGGCGCCGACGGCGATCTGCGCCGCGCAGGCCGCCTGTGCGGCGTTCCACACGTCGGCGAAACGGGCTGGGGTGACCTGGAGGTGCAGTTGCACGGAGGTGCAGGCGGCTTCGGGCGCGATCGACTTCGACGTGCAGGTCAGATGCTCGACGCCGTCGATGTCGAGGGTGAAGTCCTCGCCGCGGGCGGCCACGATCTGATCGTTGAGGAGGGTGTAGCGGTCGACGTCGGAGAGGTTGGAGGAGACCAGATCGTCACGGTCGAGTGTTGGCAGAATGCCGATCATCACGATTCCCGCGTCGACCTCACCCGCTTTCCGGTGGGCATATGCCAGGGACGTACGGACTTCTTCCACGAGCCGATCGAATACCCGGCCACCCAACCTGTGTGGGGCTATGTTGACTTCCAGGTTGAACATGGCGAGTTCTGTTTGGAAATCTCGGCTTGCGATCTTTTCCAGAACCTGCGCATTGAGCATTCTCGGCATGCCGTCGGCCCCGGCCAGATTCAGTTCGATCTCCAGGCCCATGAGGTTCTTCGGGCGATCGAACCGCTTCTCCTCCAGCAGCCGCTCCAGGCCCCGCAGACACTGCCGCAGCTTGGTGCGGTAGCGCTGGCGATCGGACAGGTCGAACGCGCCCGCCACGACCTTCTCCCCCATCGAAGCGTCCCTCCTCGGTGGGCAGGCCGAAGATCCGGCCGCCGGTGTCCGGGTCAGGGGGGATGATGCCCAGCCCGGGCGATCCGTAACGCCCGCGGCGCGTGCCCGCACCCGCTACTCTGGTCACTCGGGCCAGAGATGACCGGCGGCACATTCACCGGGCAGGTGCACCGCACACTTTCCGGCGCGAGGAACTCGTGAAAAACGCCGACGCGAATTGGCCGACCGCACGGGGAGCATTCCCCGAGGTCATCGCCGTGCGACCGGTTCGGAATCGGGATGTTTTCCACGTATCGCCGACCGAATGAACCCTTGTGCGAGTGCCCGGAAGCGTTTAGACGAAACACTGGCTGAACAAACGTCGTATAAACTCCGCGGAAGACAGAAGGTTGGCGCCCGCGGTCGGAGGAACCTGCCGTCGAGATGGCGTACGGCAGGCCTCACACCCACGCCCCTCTCGCACAGACCCCGGCCCTCGCCTCTCTGTCCCCGTGAGCTGACAGCGCCGTCCGCCCCCGCCACCTCGCGCCTACTTGCCTGTCGAATGAGAGGCGACCCACCATGCCGCTGCATGTCCCCCCGGCTCCCGCGCCCGCGCTTCGTTCCGTCCTCACAGCACTCGGTTCCCCCACCGCCGTCCGTGAGGCCCGAACCCCCTCCCTGCGCGGCGCCCACGGGCCCGCCACACCCGAACTCCCGTTGCCCGTCCACGTTCTGGACCGGATCACCGCCAAGGGCACACCCGTCACCCGGCTGGCCGGCTGGCGCTTTCTGATCCGGTGCGGCGACCAGGCGGTGGCCGCGGCGGAGACCATGCTCACGCCCGACGGCTGGGCGTTCTCGCACTTCTTCGAGGGGCCGTACATCGCCTCCACCGAACGTGCACTGCGCCAGGCCGAGACACTCGCCCAGTCGTACCAACCGCGCCTGCTGTCCGTGCCGGGCCTCTACATGCTCACGCTCTGGCTGCACGGCGACTGCGTCGCCGACGGCGCGGCCGGCCACCCGGCCGCGACGGACCTGCTGGTACCGCTGGCCCCCGCGCCGCCCGGTATCGCGGCCCACCGTCCGCACCGGGTCGCAGAGCTGCTGCCGGTGCTGACCCATCGGGTCACCCCCGTGCCCCTGCTCGGCTCACCGGCCTGACCTTTCCACAGAACCGCACCCGTACCCCGCCGCCGAATTTCCCGGCAGCGGGGTACGCGTTGTTCTGCACCGTTCTGCACTGTTCTCCGCGCTGATCCCGCCAGGGATATTGCTCGTACGAGCGGCTGATTACTCGTACGAGCTATTGAAAGGCTTTCGACCCGGCCGGGCTAGTCCCATCCGGCCACTGCGAACCACCCGAAGGGACAGTGCAGTTGAGATGAACCGCCCGCGCGAGTGATGCGTCATCAACCTGTGAAGGAGCGGTGCAGCGAAATCCCTGCGGATTCACGCCCGTAGGGGAACACTGGATTCGGACCGACTTAACGGGGGGCGGCCATGAACGACGCTTCACGCCGCGGGACAGACACGACAGCACACTCACCCATCACGACAGAGCGAAAGATCCCTTCCATGTGCCAGCACCAGCCACCGTGCCCCACCGCAGAATCCGCCGACCGGGAATCCGCCCGTCTCGTGGCGCACCACCCGGAGCAGGGCTGGAGCCTGCTGTGCAACGGAGTTGTGCTCTTCGAGGACACCGGTGAGCTTCTGCCGGACGGCCAGGCCATCGCCCCGCACCGACTGCTGCACGGCAGCCCGGTGATGACGGCCGCCTGACGCCGACGGGCGACAGCGCAAGCACGCCCGGACACAACCGGGGCCGACCGCGGACCTGCTCCGCGCGCCGGCCCCGACGTATGTCCGGGGGCAGTCACTCCCCGTGATCGCACCATCGCGAACACCGGCAGGCGGCCGACCAGTCATAGCCGGAGCCGGTCAGGCGGACGCCGACGGCATGTTGACGCCACCGGCACCGGAACGCCCGGCCTGCTCCTCGGCCGGGGTCGGCTGGGCGACCGCCTTCGCGGCACGGTTGTCTCCCCGGACCGGCGCCCTGCGCAGGCTCAGCACCATGGTGAGGCCGCCGCCGGGTGTGTCCTCGGCGTCGAGGGTGCCGCCCATGGCCTCGGCGAAGCCCCGGGCGACCGCGAGGCCCAGGCCGACTCCGGCACCGCGCGGGGCGTCGCCGTAGCGCT
>NZ_JBQQCE010000714.1:0-3334 GCF_052245645.1 Streptomyces sp. KR55
CCCCCCCCCCCCCCCCCCCCGCAGCCGTGTCACGTCGTACCCCGGCGTTCCGCGCCGAGGTCGAGGGAGTCCGGCATCACCGCACACACATCACCCTCCGCAGGTCAACAGCTAGGAGGGATGAGACGTCGGTGCGCAGGGGAAAAGGTCCGATGCACCGGCCGCCGTTGAGCGTCACCCTTGAGAGGGCGGCACCGGGAAGAGCATGCAGCTACTGGTGGCGTGGGCGAGCAGACGGTCTTTCGCGTCGACCAACTGCGCCTGGGCGAGGGCGGTTTGACGGCCCTTGCTGACAACCGTGCCGATGGCACGCACCGTGCCCGTGTCCATGGTGATCCGCCGCAGGAACTTCACCGTCAGGTCGAGTGAGGTGTACGCCATGCCTTGCGGGAGAGTGGACTGGACGGCGCAGCCCGCCGCCGAGTCGAGCAGGGTGGCGAAGATGCCGCCGTGCACGCTGCCGATCGGGTTGTAGTGCTCCTCACCCGGCGTCAGCGAGAAGACCGCCCTGCCGGGCTCCACCTCGTCCAGGGTGAAGTCGATGGAGTAGTTGATGGGCGGCCCCGGCAGTTGCCCCGCCTGCAGCTCGCGCAGGAAGTCGATGCCGGCCATGCGCCCGGCGGCTTCCGCCAGGATCGCGGGATCTTCCCAGTGATACGTACGTGTTCGTCCCACGACCGAGCGCCTTCCATCTGGCTTTTATGAGTGAAGCTAGCCTCTTGCTCACCTGACTGTCAATGACGAAGCCAGGCCCTTACGATGGCGGGATGGAGTGGCTTGAGGCGAGCACGGAGAACTGCCCCGTCCAGCGCACGCTCGACGTGGTCGGGGAGAAATGGACGTTGCTGATCCTGCGTGACGCCGTCAACGGAGTCCGCCGCTTCGACGACTTCCACCGCCACATCGGCCTGTCGGAGGCCGTCCTCAGCGACCGCCTCCGCAAGCTGACCTCGGCCGGCATCCTGAAGACCGTCCCCTACCAGGAGCCGGGCAGCCGCTCCCGCAACGAGTACCGCCTGACCCGCAAGGGCTGGGACCTGTGGCCCGTTCTGATGGCGCTGAGCCAGTGGGGCGAGGCGTACGCGCTCGGCTCCGAGGGTCCTGTACTGGACGTCCGCCACACCGACTGCGACGCCCCGGTCCGCGTCGTCGTCGAGTGCTCCGCGGAGCGCTCCACCCTCACTCCCCGTGAGGTCACCGCCCGGCTGGGACCTGGTGCTCGTCTTCGGTCGTGAGCCATCGGCCTCGTAGCCGCGGGCCAGACGGCGCTGGAACATCAGCTCTTCGGTCACCAGGAACGACAGGTGCTCGCCCCCGACGAAGACCGTGTCGCAATCGTCGATCTGCACGAACCGCTCAAGCACGACGTCCACCTCCGCCACCGCATCGATGAACGCACCGCCCAGCGCGGCCTCCGTTTCGGCGATGAGCCAATGCACTCCACGGTGGGGCGCCGAGCTCGGCCAGGAGTTCACGGCGCAGCAACTCACACGTACCGATGGCCGGTTCGGGACGTGAACCGATCGCGCGCGATGACTATACATTTCATATAGCCCTTGCTAGCGTCCGCTTCATTACGAAGGCGTCGCTGGCCGGTCAACGTGTGCTCACAACGGGAGCGGCGCGCCGACGGTGAACGCGAAGTCCCGCCACTCGGCCCCGAACTCGCACTCGCCGCACTGAACGTGGACGCGGACGACACCCCATGACTGAAGACGAGGCTTCCGCATGACTGCATACGAACTCGCCGACAAGGTCGTACTCATCACCGGCGGCACCGGGGGGCTCGGCAGCGCGACGGCTCGGGCTCTCCTCGCCCGCGGCGCACGGGTCGGCATCGTGGATCTGCATCCGGACACGCCGGAGATCGCAGCATGTATCTCGCCGTCCGGCGTCGCCGGCTTCACTGCGGACGTCTGCGACCGCGACGCGCTCGACGATGCCGTAGCCCAGATATGTGAGCGGTTCGGGCGGGTCGACGTCGTGATTGCGAACGCCGGCATCATGGGGCATGGCTCCACACTTCACACCATGCCCGCACCCGCGATCGACAAAGTGCTGGCCGTGAACGTCAACGGTGCCCTCAACACCGTGAACGCGGCGATGAAGCAGATCGTCGCCAATCAGGGTCAGATCGTACTCATCAGTTCGGTATTCGCCTTCCTCAATGGCATGGGGGCGATTCCCTACGCCATGAGCAAGGCCGCGGTTGAGCAGCTCGGACGCGGACTCCGAGTGGAACTCGCCCAGCACGGCGTTTCTGCCACCACCGCCTACTTCTCGCTGATCCAGACGGACATGATCAGAAACGGCGTCGACCAGGACCCGACGATCGGCAAGCTCCTGTCCAGGGCAACGCCGCGACCGCTGCGCAAGCGCCTTGAACCGGACCAGGCTGCCCATGCCATCGCGCATGCCATCGAGCACCGTTCACCCCGCGTGATCCGGCCGGCTCGCTGGACACCGCTGTCCGTCTTGCGAGGGGTGATCAACCCGGCAATCGACGCGCGCCTGGCACGTGATCTCAAAGTACGCGCGCTGCTCGGCAAGCTCGAAGGACGTTGAGTCCGGTAGCAACGGGCGTACGAGGGCCAGGCCGAATGGAACGCCCTGGCCCTCGCGTTGGCCCGTCAGAACATGTCAGTAGAGTGGAACACATGGGAGCGGTGCGCAGATACGGGCAGGCCTGCCCACTCGCCACGGCGATGGACGTGCTTGGCGAGCGTTGGACCGTACTCATCCTCCGCGAGCTGTTGCTGGGCCCGAAGCGGTTCACCGAGATCCTCGGTCGCATGCCGTCGATCGGACCGAATCGCCTCACCGACCGGCTTCGCACTCTGCACGCGATCGGCGTCGTCTCCAAGGCCGAGCCGACGCCGGAGTACACCCTGACCGACTTCGGTGAAGAGCTGAGGGCCCCGGTCATCGGACTCGGGCTGTGGGGCCTGGGCCTGATGAGCAACAGTGTCGATCCGTCGACTGCTCGGACCGACATGGTGGCGCTGTGCATGACCGTGGCGATCGCCCCCGGTCGGCTGGCCGGCCTTGCTCTTGAGTGCGACGTCGATGCCGGCGAACGGTTCTCCATGACCGTCGGCGACGGGGCGCTCAGGGTCCGGTCCGCACCGTCACCCGCAGCGTCGCCCACCACTGTGGCCTGCGACGCAGGAACGTTCAACGCGCTGTCGCTCGGGAATGAGAAGCCGTCCGCCGCCACCGAGTCCGGCCGCCTCGCGGTGGACGGCGACGCCGAGGCGGTCAATCACCTCTTCGCGGCCTTCGCCGAGGCGGCCCGACGGCTCACCACTGACCGGTCGGCCTGATCAGGCATCGG
>NZ_JBQQCE010000715.1:0-3330 GCF_052245645.1 Streptomyces sp. KR55
CCCCGTGCCCGCCGAGGTACTTGGTGGCACTGTGCAGCACCAGCCGTGCGCCCTGCTCGGCGGGACGCTGCAGCACCGGCGTGGCGAAGGTGTTGTCGGCCAGCAGCGGGACGGAACCGCAGGCGTGGGCGACGGCCCGCAGGTCGAGTTCGGCGAGGGTGGGGTTCGCCGGGGACTCCACCATGACCAGCCCGGTGTCGGGGCGCAGCGCGTCTGCGATGCCGGCCGGATCGGTCCAGGTGACCTCGCTGCCGAGGAGGCCGGCGGTGAGCAGGTGGTCGCTGCAGCCGTACAGCGGACGTACGGCCACGACGTGGCGCAACCCCATGGACCCCCGTACGAGAAGGACCGCGCTCAGCGCGGCCATGCCGCTGGCGAACGCCACGGCCGCCTCGGTGCCTTCGAGGCGGGCCAGGGCGGTCTCGAAGCGGGCGACGGTGGGGTTGCCGAGCCGGGCGTAGACGGGCGCGCCGTCCGGTTCCGCGCCGGTGGCGGCGAAGGCGTCGATGCGGGCGGCCTCGCCGCGGCTGTCGTACGAGGGATAGGTGGTGGACAGGTCGATCGGCGGGGCGTGCAGTCCCTGACGGGCGAGGTCGTCGCGGCCGGCGTGCACGGCCTCGGTGGCCAGTGCTCTCGATGCGATGGGCGTGTCCATGGAGGGAAGGGTGAACACTGACCGGGTCACCGGCTGCAGAGGCCGTGATACGTTCGACAGATGGCCGAATCTGTCGTACTGGATCCGGTGGATCTCGATCTGCTGCGGCTGTTGCAGAACGACGCCCGGACGACCTACCGCGATCTCGCCGCCCAGGTCGGGGTCGCCCCGTCGACCTGCCTGGACCGGGTGACCAGGCTGCGCCGCGCGGGCGTGATCCTCGGCCATCAGCTGCGGCTGGATCCGGCCAAGCTGGGGCGTGGGCTGCAGGCACTGCTGTCGGTGCAGGTCAGGCCGCATCGGCGGGAGTTGGTGGGACCGTTCGTGGAGCGGATCCGGGCGCTGCCGGAGTCGCTGACCGTCTTCCACCTCACCGGTCCCGACGACTATCTCGTCCATGTCGCGGTCGCGGACATGGCGGATCTGCAGCGGCTGGTCCTGGACGAGTTCACGTCCCGGCGTGAAGTCGCCCGCGTGGAGACCCGGCTGATCTTCCAACAGTGGGACTGCGGCCCGCTGTTGCCGCCTTCGCCGTCGGCTCAATCCGGGTGACGCGCGGCGGCACCTCGTATGAGGATGGTCCGCATGTCACAGACCAACAGCCCGCTGCCCCGTGAGGTAGCCGACGCCTACGTCGACGAGCTCATCACCCTCGATCCGATCACCGGTACCTATCTCGGCGTGCAGGAGAGTTCGAGCCGCCTGCCCGACACCTCGCCCGCGGGCCAGGAGGCGCTCGCGGAGCTGGCGCGCAGGACGCTCGCGCGGCTCGACGAGGCCGAAAGCAGGCCCGGCGCGGACAGTGACATCGAGCGCCGGTGCGCACGCCTGCTGCGCGAACGGCTCACCGCAGAGCTCGCCGTGCACGAGGCCGACGAGGGGCTGCGCCAGGTCGGCAACCTGGGCACGCCGGTCCACTCGGTGCGTGAGGTGTTCACCGTGACCCCGGCGGAGACGGAGGAGGACTGGGCGGCCATCGCCGAGCGGCTGCGGGCGGTGCCGGCCGCGCTGGCCGGCTACCGCGAGTCCCTTGCGCTCGGTCTGGAACGCAAGCTGTACGCGGCTCCCCGGCCGACGACGACCCTGGTCGAGCAGCTCACCGAGTGGTCGGACACCGACGGCACCGGCCGCGGCTGGTTCGAGGACTTCGCCTCGGCCGGCCCCGAGTCGCTGCGCACGGAGCTGGACGACGCCGCCCGCGCCGCGACGGCGGCCGTCGTGGAGCTGCGGGACTGGACGCGCGACGTGTACGCACCGACGATCGAGGACGCACCGAACACCGTGGGCCGGGAGCGCTACGCCCGCTGGTCGCGCTACTTCAACGGCACCGACCTCGACCTGGACGAGGCGTACGCGTACGGCTGGGCCGAGTTCCACCGCATCCTCGCGGAGATGAAGCAAGAGGCCGAGAAGATCCTGCCCGGCGCGAAGACGCCGTGGGTGGCGCTCGCGCACCTCGACGAGCACGGCCGGCACATCGAGGGCGTCGACGAGGTCCGGCAGTGGCTGCAGGACCTGATGGACCAGGCGATCGAGGCGCTGGACGGCACGCACTTCGAACTCGCCGAGCGGGTCCGGAAGGTGGAGTCGTGCATCGCCCCGCCCGGCAGCGCGGCGGCCCCCTACTACACGCCCCCGTCGGAGGACTTCTCGCGTCCGGGCCGCACCTGGCTGCCGACCATGGGCCAGACCCGGTTCCCGGTGTACGACCTGGTCTCGACCTGGTACCACGAGGGCGTCCCCGGCCATCACCTCCAGCTCGCCCAGTGGACGCATGTCGCCGGGAACCTGTCCCGCTACCAGGCCACGATCGGCGGGGTCAGCGCCAACGCCGAGGGCTGGGCGCTGTACGCGGAGCGCCTGATGGACGAGCTGGGCTTCCTCACCGACGCGGAGCAGCGGCTCGGCTACCTCGACGCGCAGATGATGCGGGCCGCGCGGGTCATCGTGGACATCGGTATGCACCTGGAGCTGGAGATTCCGGCGGATTCGCCCTTCCACCCCGGTGAGCGCTGGACCCCCGAGCTGGCCCAGGAGTTCTTCGGCGCGCACAGCAGCCGGCCGGCGGACTTCGTGGAGAGCGAGCTGACCCGCTATCTCACGATTCCGGGCCAGGCGATCGGCTACAAGCTCGGTGAACGCGCCTGGCTGCTGGGCCGCGAGAACGCCCGCAAGCGGCACGGTGACGCCTTCGACCTCAAGGCCTGGCACATGGCGGCCCTCTCCCAGGGCTCCCTGGGCCTGGACGACCTGGTGGACGAGCTGTCCGCCCTCTGATCAGCGCCGGAATCCGCCCTCGGAGTCGATGACCTGACCGGTGATCCACGCCGCCTCGTCCGTCGCCAGCCAGGCGATGAGGCGGGCCGGGTCGTCTGGCATGCCCCACCGCCCGGCGGGGAACCGCTCGGCCACGGCCGCGTAGGCCTCGCCGGTCAGGTAGTCCGTGTCCACGGGGCCGGGATTGACGGTGTTCACCGTGACCGCCTGCTCGGCGAGCGTCGTCGACAGGGAGCGGATGATCGAGGCAAGGGCACCCTTCTGGAGGGCGTAGGCGATCTCACCGGGCATCCCGCCCGCGATGTCCTGCCCCGAGGTCATCATCAACACGCGCCCGCCCGGCGTACGCGGCGGCAGCCCGGCACGCAGCCGCGCATACTCCTGCACCAGCAGCAGGA
>NZ_JBQQCE010000716.1:0-3321 GCF_052245645.1 Streptomyces sp. KR55
CTTCTTGGCCGTCGCCTTCTTTGCGGCCGTCTTCTTGGCCGCGGTCTTCTTGGTGGCGGCCTTCTTCGCGGTCGCCTTCTTGGCCGTCTTACGGGCCGTCTTCTTGGCCGGGGCGGTCTCCTCGCCCTCGGCCTCGACGGCTTCCTCCGCCGCCGGTGCCGCGGGGACGACCACGACGGCCGCCTCCTCGGACGCGGTCGGCGCGGTGGCCTTGCGCACCGCACGGCGCCGCGGACGGGCCGGGGCGGCGGGCTCGGCGGGCGCCTCGGTCTGCGGCACCTCGGCCTGCGCCGGCTCCGGCGTCACCGGGGCTTCCGGCACCTCCGGCGCGGTCTCGGGGACCGTCACCACAGCCGACTCCGCCGACGCCGACGCGGGGGAACCGGCCGGCGCGGACACCTTGCGGGTGGCCCGACGACGGGTACGGCCCTTGGGCGCGGCCTCCTCAGCGGCCTCGGCGACCGGCGGCGCCTCGACGACCGGGTCCTCGACGGCCACGGGCTCGGCGTGCGCCTCGGCGGCCGGCTCCGGCTGCACCGGACGCGCGATCTCCTCCTCGGCCGTCACGTCCTGAGCCGTGGGCACCCGGACCGGGGCTCCGTCCGCCTCGCTCCTCGGCGCACCGGCGGGAGCCGACGCCCGCCGGCTCGCCCGGCGCCGCGAACGACCACGGGTGGCCGCGGCCTCCGCCTCGGCGACACTGCTGTACAGCTCCTCGTCCGGCGCGAACTCGGGAGCGGGCAGGGCAACCGGCTCGGCGGCCTCGGCCGCGACCTCGGCCTCGGTCTCCGCCTCCTGCTCGGCGGTCTCGCCGACCTCGACCATCCCGCCGACGATGACCTCGTGCGGCTGCTCGGCACCGGCCCGCGCACGCTTCTTGCGCTTGCCGCCGCCACCGGTGGTGGCCGCCTGGTCCAGGTGCACGATGACACCGCGGCCGTTGCAGTGGACGCAGGTCTCGGAGAACGACTCCAGCAGCCCCTGCCCGACCCGCTTACGGGTCATCTGCACCAGCCCCAGCGAGGTCACCTCGGCCACCTGGTGCTTGGTCCGGTCCCGGCCCAGGCACTCCAGCAGGCGGCGCAGCACCAGATCGCGGTTGGACTCCAGCACCATGTCGATGAAGTCGATGACGATGATGCCGCCGAGGTCGCGCAGCCGCAGCTGGCGGACGATCTCCTCGGCCGCCTCCAGGTTGTTCCTGGTGACGGTCTCCTCGAGGTTGCCGCCCTGGCCGGTGAACTTGCCGGTGTTGACGTCGATGACGACCATCGCCTCGGTCCGGTCGATCACCAGCGAACCGCCGCTGGGCAGCCAGACCTTGCGGTCCAGCGCCTTGGCGAGCTGCTCGTCGATCCGGTACGTGGCGAAGACGTCGACCTCACTGGTCCACTTCTGCAGCCGCTCGGCCAGATCCGGCGCGACGTGCGAGACATAGCCGTGGATGGTCTGCCAGGCGTCGCCTCCACTGACGATGACCTTGGAGAAGTCCTCGTTGAAGATGTCGCGCACGACGCGGACGGTCATGTCCGGCTCGCCGTACAGCAGCGTCGGCGCGTTGCCGTTCTTCGCCTTCTTCTGGATGTCCTCCCACTGCGCCTGCAGCCGCTCGACGTCCCGGCGCAGCTCGTCCTCGCTCGCGCCCTCGGCGGCGGTGCGCACGATGACGCCCGCGTCCTCGGGGACGATCTTCTTGAGGATGGTCTTCAGCCGGGCCCGCTCGGTGTCGGGCAGCTTGCGGCTGATGCCGGTCATCGAGCCCTCGGGGACGTACACGAGGTAGCGGCCCGGGAGGGAGACCTGGCTGGTGAGGCGGGCGCCCTTGTGGCCGATCGGGTCCTTCGTCACCTGGACGAGGACCGACTGGCCCGACTTCAGGGCGGACTCGATGCGCCGCGGCCCGTTGGCCATGCCCAGCGCCTCGAAGTTCACCTCACCCGCGTAGAGAACCGCGTTGCGGCCCTTGCCGATGTCGATGAAGGCGGCCTCCATCGACGGCAGCACGTTCTGCACCTTGCCGAGGTAGACGTTGCCGACGTACGAGGTCGACTGCTCCTTGTTGACGTAGTGCTCGACGAGCACGCCGTCCTCCAGGACGCCGATCTGCGTACGGTCGCCGTTCTGCCGGACGACCATGACGCGCTCGACGGCCTCGCGGCGGGCCAGGAACTCGGCCTCGGTGATGATCGGAACGCGGCGGCGGCCCTGCTCACGCCCCTCGCGGCGGCGCTGCTTCTTGGCCTCCAGACGCGTCGAGCCCTTGATGGACTGCACCTCGTCGGACGGCTCGGCCTTCGGGCGGGGCTCGCGGACCTTGACGACGGTGCGCTCGGGGTCGTCGGCGGACGGCTCGGTGTCGGGGGCGGAGTCACCGGCGCGACGACGCCGGCGACGGCGACGCCGGCTGCTGGTGGACGAGCCACCGGACTCAGCGCCCCGGTCGTCCTCCTCGGCGTCCTCCTCGGCCTGCTCGGCGGTGTCCTCGGCGTCCTGCGCGGCCTGCTCGGCGGCGAGCTCCTCGACCTCGTCGCCCTCGCCGGACTCGCCCTCGGCGGACTCGCCCCGGCGACGGCGCCGGCCACCGCGACGACGTCGACGACGCGCCCCGGTCTCCTCGCCCTCGTCACCCTCGGCGGCCTCCTCGGCCTCCTCCTCCGCCTCGTCCTCGACGGCGGTCTCGGCGGCCTGTGCCTCGGGCTCTTCGGCACCCCGACGACGGCGGCGACGCCGCGGCCCGGGCTGCTCCTCGGGGAGTTCCTCGGCCTCGGGGAGTTCCTCGGCCTCGGGGGCCTCCTCCGCCGCCTCGGCGGCCGCTTCGGCGGCGGCCCGCTCGGGCGTCTGGAACTGCGGCTCGGTGAACACGGGCGCCTGGAACACGGCGACCGCGGGCCGCGCGGGCCGACGCGGCGACTCGGCCTCGCCCTCGGCGACGTCCTGCTGCGCGGGGGCGGCGAACCCGGTGGCGGCCTTGCGCACGACCCGGCGCCGGGCACGGCGCGACGTACCGCCCTCGCCGCCCTGGTCAGCGACGGCTTCGGGGGCGGCGACGGCGGGGGCCGCGGTCACCGGCACCTCGACGGCGGCGGGCGTCTCGGGCCCGGCGGGAAGCTCGGCAGCGGCGGGTGCCTCGGCTTCCTCGGCACCGGACGGCGTCCGCTCGCTCGTGGGCTCACCGGCCGGTGCGGCGGCCCTGCGGGTGGCACGCCGACGGGTGCGGCGCGGAGCCGCCTCCTCGGCGGCCTCCGGTGCGGGCGCGGCGGCCTCGGTCTGCGGCGCGGCAGCGGGCTCCTCGACGGCTTCCGCCGCAGCGGGGGACGCGAC
>NZ_JBQQCE010000717.1:0-3314 GCF_052245645.1 Streptomyces sp. KR55
AAACAAATGGACGCCGAGGCCGGAGCCTGGAAGGCCGCGAAGCTCCACGTAGGGCATAAACTCTCTCAAAGAGCACCAGCCGCAAGAGCGACGTAGTGCCACAAGCGATACCTAAACGCCCACTCAGTAGATTCGCCGATCGCCCCGCCTACCACTTGCGGCATAGATATCGTGATGGTGTGGATCGGGATGAACTGCTACTTCACGCCTCGTCGTTCGGCGCAGCGGCGGTCGCATACGCCGAGCACCGTCCGGACTACGCGCAGGCCGCGGTGCGCTGGGCGCTCGAAGCTGCGCCCGGCCCACGCGTGCTCGGCCTCGGCGCCGGAACCGGCAAGCTGACCGCCACGCTAGTCGCGCTGGGTGCCGAAGTCATCGCGGTCGAGCCCGACTTGGCCATGCTGACCGAGCTGCGCCGCTCGCTGCCGGGTGTCCGCGCCCTGTCTGGTAGTGCCGAGGCGATCCCACTGCCGGACGCTTCCATTGATGCCGTGCTGGCCGGCAACGCCATGCATTGGTTCGACATGGCCGTCGCGGGACCCGAGATCGCCAGGGTCCTCGCGCCTCGCGGCATTCTGGCCGGCCTGTGGAACCTCATGGACGACCAGGTCGAGTGGGTTGCCGGGCTCGCACGTGTCAGCGGGAGCGCGGCCATCGGTCCGCGTGACACTCCCGCCAGCTGGCGCGCCGAGACAGCCGACATGCACCTTCCGAAGACCGGTGTGGCCGCCCGGTTCGGCTCGCCGGAGCAGGCCGAGTTCCCGCACGGGCAGCGCCGCACCGCAGACTCTCTCGTCGCCACCCTAGCGACGCGCGCGGGGATGCTGGTCATGCCGGAACAGGAACAAGAGGCCACGCTGGGCCGGATCCGCGCATTCCTTGCGAGTACACCGGAGACCACCCGCGGCGAGTTCACCCTGCCGATGCTGACCGGCGTGCTGCGCGTCCGGCGGTTGTGAAAGCCATCGACCGCTCGATATTCGTTTAAGCGAGTCGCGGTTGGGGCGCGCGTTTCAAGTGGCGGCCGCGATCAGGCTGAGAGGACGTAAGTTCGCTGGTCGGGGGCCGGGTAGAGACGTTCGTGTTCGCGGACGGCGTGATAGCGCCAGTAGTCCTCGAAGTCGCCGTTCGTGATCAGTGCGCGGAGTTGGAGGACGGCTTCGGCACCGTCAAGTCCCCAGCGAGCGCCGGTGATGTCGAGTCGGTCGGCGATCAGGTGGCGGCAGGCGCCTTCGACGGCGCCGGTGGCGATCGGCCAGCCGTCGCATGCGGGACAAAGGTGCTCAGCCTCCAGCACGACGCCGATACCGCCGTCTACGAGGCGTGCCGCGCCATGGGCGTGCCGATGCTGGAGGTGCCCATGAGCCTGACTGTCTCCGAGCGTGTCCAGTGGACCGTGGAGCGCGTTGGGAGCATGGGGCTGATCGCAGTCTGATCCCGGCTGGAGTCCCCTGCCGGCAAGGCGCCCTACCGGTCGGAGGACGAAGCACAGTGCCCCAGAAGCCCGTGAACGACGTGATGATCATTCTGGAGCGCGACGGAGCCGTGTGCCTCGCCGAACGGCAGGGCACCGGCTACGCCGACGGCATGCTGAATCTGCCCTCTGGGAAGCTGGACCCGGACGAGGACGTGTTCGACGCCGCCATCCGTGAGGCGTGGGAGGAGATCGGTGTCACCATCGAGCGCGACGCTCTGCGGATCGTCCACGTCATGCACTTCCGTAACCCGGAAGGGGAGCCCCGCGTCGGCTGGTTCTTCACCGCCCGCCGCTGGGAAGGCGAGCCGCGCAACACGGAACCCCACAAGTGCGCGGGCCTGTTCTGGCATCCGAGTGATCAGCTTCCCGACAACACCGTCCCGTACAACGCGCTGGGCATCGCGCACTATCTCAAGGGAGAACCGTTCTCCGTGCACGGCTGGGAGGAAGCCCGAGGCCGGCAAGAGGTTTAGCAGAAACGGCCGTTGACGTCCGGCAGTGATGGGGGTGCGCTGTACGTCAACCCCGCATCGAAGGCTCGGCCTGGTCGTCGACGCCGAGGAGGAGGACGTGGTGGCCGACGGGCTCGGCGGCGCCGTCGGTGACCTTCTCGACGTCCAGGCGCAGCCGGATGCGTCCGGCTCCTTCGCCGTTGCGCCCCTCATCCCTCCCTTTTCCGCAACCCCGGCCGGCCGTGAAGGAGACCTCCATGCTCCTGACCGGCTTTCCCGACACCGCCTGAACCCGGCGGCCTTCCACCGGTAGTGTGGCCGTATGTCGCGCAGGCGCCGCCGAACACCGCAGCAACCCGCCCCTGCCGCGCGGATGTACGCCACGCAGGCCGAGGAGCTTCAGACGCTGGCCCGGGAGTATCCCGAAGACCGCGAGGAGATCCTCCTCGAGACCGCGGGCTACTGGAACGACGCCGAAGAGTACGACCGTGCGCTCGCGCTCTACCAGCAGCTGCTGAATAACGGGTGCGAGGAGCCGCACCTGATCGAGGCGTACCGGATCAGCACCCTGTGGGATGCCGGCCGCACCGACGAGGCTCGCCAGGCAGCCGCGCGTCTGCGGCATCAGCACCCCACCGACGCCGGGGCATGGAACGTCGTCGCCGAAACCTTCGAGACCGCCGGTGAACTTAACGACGCCGCACAGTGGTTCACCGCCGGCATCACCCATCTCCTCGGTCCCGCGGCCTCCCTCACCCGCGCCACTGTCGAACACAGCCTTGACCCCAGCGGCATCGAGATGCTCGTCATCGGCCGCCACCGGGTACGGCGCCGCCTCGCCCAGCCACACGACGGCCTCGACACCCTCGCCGACGACCTGCATCAACACCGCCCCCTCCTGCTCGGCGGCGCCGGCACACTGGACGACCTCCATGATCCGGACCGCCTGCGGGCCGCCGAGAGCGGCGATGCGCAGGCCCTGCAAGCCGAGTTCGAAAGGCTCACCGCCGAGGTCGCCGCCCGCCGGGCCGCTCTGTCCCGGCCCCGCATGGCCTGCGCGCTCTTCTGGCCCGAAACCGAGTTCACCCACCTCCTCGCCCGATGGCCCGTGCTGGCGGACGACTACGGCGCCGAACATCGCGATCACGTCCGCCGTGTGGAGGAGCTCCTGCGCCGATTGTCCGAGGACGGCGAACCACATCTGGGTGTCGCCCAGGGCGCCGTCGGCGACTTCGAGAGGTTCATCCGCGACGAGGGCCTCTCCCCGAAGGACGGCGACACCCGGGCCAAATACGCTGCCGACCTCGCCGCCCGGGGCAAGGCCCACGCATGGCCCCCGCCCCGCAACAGCCCCTGCTGGTGCGGTTCCTCGCGCAAGTACAAGA
>NZ_JBQQCE010000718.1:0-3313 GCF_052245645.1 Streptomyces sp. KR55
TCGCTCAGCAGCCGGTGCACCTCGGCCTTGGTGCCGACGTCGATGCCGCGGGTCGGCTCGTCCACGATCAGCACCTTGGGCCGCGTGGCGAGCCACTTGGCCAGGACGACCTTCTGCTGGTTGCCGCCGGACAGCGTGCCGACGGTGTCGGCGATCCGGGCGTACTTGACCTGGAGCTTGACGGCCCAGTCCAGGGACCGGCTGCGTTCGGCGCCGCGGTCCATCAGGCCGGCCTTCACCGTCGTACGGAGTCCGGTCAGGCCGATGTTGCGTTCGATGGACATGTCCATCACCAGGCCCTGGGCGCGCCGGTCCTCGGGGACGAGCGCGAGGCCGGCGGCCATCGCGGTGGAGGGGGCGCCGTTGATCAGCTTCCGCCCGTCCAGTTCGACCTCACCGGCATCCCAGCGGTCGATGCCGAAGACGGCCCGCGCGACCTCCGTACGGCCCGCGCCGACGAGCCCCGCGAGGCCGACGATCTCGCCACGCCGTACGTCGAAGGAGACATCGGTGAAGACGCCCTCCCGGGTCAGCCGGCGCACGCTCAGGGCGACCTCTCCCGGGTTCACGTCCTGCTTGGGGTAGAGCTCGTCGAGGTCGCGGCCGACCATGCGGCGGACGAGGTCGTCCTCCGTCATGCCGTCGAGGAGCTCGCTGGAGATCCAGGCGCCGTCGCGCAGGGTGGTCACCCGCCGGCAGATCTGGAAGATCTCCTCGAGGCGGTGCGAGATGAAGAGCACCGCTGCGCCCTGTTCGCGCAGGGTGCGGACCACGCCGAAGAGACGGGCGACCTCGCTGCCGGTGAGGGCGGCGGTCGGCTCGTCCATGATCAGGACGCGGGCGTCGAAGGAGAGCGCCTTGGCGATCTCGACGATCTGCTGGTCGGCGATGGACAGGCCGCGCGCGGGGCGGTCGGGGTCGAGTTCGACGCCGAGGCGCTGCATCAGGGCGCGGGTCGCGGAGTGCGTGGCCTTGTGGTCGATCCGGCCGAGGGCGCGCCGGGGCTGGCGTCCCATGAAGATGTTCTCGGCGATCGACAGGTCGGGGAAGAGGGTCGGCTCCTGGTAGATCACGGCGATGCCGGCGTCGCGGGCGTCGCCGGGACCGTGGAAGACGACCGGCTGACCATCGAGCAGCACCTGGCCGGCGTCCGGCCGGTGCACTCCGGCGAGCGTCTTGATCAGGGTCGACTTGCCCGCGCCGTTCTCCCCGGCGAGGGCGTGCACCTCCCCGGGAAACAGCTCCAGGGAGACGTCCCGCAGGGCGCGGACCGCGCCGAAGGACTTCGAGATGTCCCTGAGCGCAAGAACCGGGGCCGGACCCGTGGTGGACGGGTGGGTCATGAGGGCTCCTCGACGACGCCGGCGGGACGGCCCTCTCGGCGTCGTGAAAGGTTTCAACTTGGTTGCCGGGACGTTAGGCACGGAGCGCATGTCACGTCAATGGGTCCGTGTCGAAAAAGTTTCGATGAACGAAGGTCACGGCCCGGTCACGAGAAACACCCTTGGTCGCGGGGCTTGACACCCCTCCGGTGGGCTCATACGTTCCCGTCTTGAATCGTTTCACAGTGAAGCCGTTCAATTGACTTTCCGACCCGACGTCACAGGAGCCCTCAAGTGACCGAGCTCGCCGCGGTGAAGGCCGCACTCAAGACGCAGGCAGTCGAAACGCCGTCGTGGGCGTACGGGAACTCGGGGACGCGGTTCAAGGTGTTCGCGCAGTCCGGTGTTCCGCGGACGCCGCAGGAGAAGCTGGACGACGCGGCGCAGGTGCACACGTTCACGGGTGTGGCGCCGACGGTTGCCCTGCACATCCCCTGGGACAAGGTGGACGACTACGGGGCGCTGGCGAAGTACGCCGAGGACCGCGGTGTGAAGCTGGGAGCCATCAACTCCAACACCTTCCAGGACGACGACTACAAGCTGGGCAGCATCTGCCATCCGGATGCGGCGGTGCGCAGGAAGGCGGTGGACCACCTGCTCGAGTGCGTCGACATCATGGACGCGACGGGGTCCACGGACCTGAAGCTGTGGTTCGCCGACGGGACCAACTATCCCGGGCAGGACGACATCCGGGCTCGGCAGGACCGGCTGGCGGAGGGCCTGGCCGAGGTGTACGAGCGGCTGGGGGACGAGCAGCGGATGCTGCTGGAGTACAAGTTCTTCGAGCCGGCGTTCTACACGACGGATGTGCCGGACTGGGGGACGGCGTATGCGCACTGTCTGAAGCTCGGGGAGAAGGCGCAGGTCGTTGTCGACACGGGTCATCACGCGCCCGGGACCAACATCGAGTTCATCGTCGCGACGCTGCTGCGGGAGGGGAAGCTCGGGGGGTTCGACTTCAACTCGCGGTTCTATGCGGACGATGACCTCATGGTCGGGGCCGCTGATCCGTTCCAGCTGTTCCGGATCATGTACGAGGTGGTGCGTGGGGGTGGGTTCACGCCCGAGGTCGCGTTCATGCTCGACCAGTGCCACAACATCGAGGCCAAGATTCCGGCGATCATCCGGTCGGTGATGAATGTGCAGGAGGCCACGGCGAAGGCGCTGCTCGTGGATCGGGACGCGCTGGGTGCTGCGCAGCGGACGGGGGATGTGCTGGGCGCCAACGCCGTGCTGATGGACGCGTACAACACGGATGTGCGGCCGCTGCTTGCCGAGGTGCGTGAGGAGATGGGGCTGGACGCCGATCCCATGGGTGCGTATGCCCGGTCCGGGTGGGCCGAGAAGATCGCTGAGGAGCGGGTTGGTGGGCAGCAGGCGGGTTGGGGGGCGTAAGCGTCTGCCGAGTTCCGTTGTCTGCGGGCTGCGGGCTGCGGGCTGTGTGTGGCTGGTCGCGCAGTTCCCCGCGCCCCTAAGGGGCGCTCCCCCCGGCGCGTTTGAAGATTCACCCCCTTTACATCCTGAAGGACTGAGAAGACATGGCACTGCACCCCGAAGCCGCCGCCCTCCTCGCTCGATCGCATCGGCTCGGCTCCGATCCCCGTAACACCAACTACGCCGGCGGCAACGCCTCCGCGAAGGGCACCGACACCGACCCCGTCACCGGTGGTGACGTCGAGCTGATGTGGGTCAAGGGGTCCGGGGGCGACCTCGGTACGCTCACCGAGGGTGGGCTGGCCGTGTTGCGGCTGGACCGTATGCGGGCGCTCGTCGACGTCTACCCGGGCGTCGAGCGTGAGGACGAGATGGTCGCCGCCTTCGACTACTGCCTGCACGGCAAGGGCGGGGCGGCTCCCTCCATCGACACCGCCATGCATGGGCTCGTCGAGGCCGCGCACGTCGATCATCTGCATCCCGACTCCGGTATCGCG
>NZ_JBQQCE010000719.1:0-3306 GCF_052245645.1 Streptomyces sp. KR55
CACCAGGGCGGCCACGGCCACCGGCGTGCCCGCCCGCAGAACGAGCATCACCTGCGCACCCTCCTCGGCCCACTGCCGGGCCTGTGCGGCCGTCGCCGCGGGTACGGCGATGCCGCCCGGAGCGACGCCCGCTCCCGCGAACGGCCGCAGCTCCCAACCACCCAGCTGCCGCGCAGGCAACGGCACTCCACCGTGCCGGGCCCGCCACCCGGGCGGCGGCCCGTCGGGCGCGATCAGCTCGTGGATACGTGCGTGAATCTCGTCGTCTCCCGGCCCGTCGGGAGGTCTCGGCAGGGCGGTGTCGGGGGCGCCGTCGGCGTTCGGCAGGCCAGGCCTCAGGGGGCCGGGCGGGGGGAGGCGCAGGACGTTCTCCACCGTCCAGGCGCCGTCGGCCAGTACCCGGGCGTCGAGGACCACCGTGTCGATGCGGTCCAGCCGGCGCAGCGGCTCCGGCCGCAGCACCAGGGCCCCGCGGTCGGAGACGGCCCGGCCCACCGAGGACGCGAACGCCTCCCGGCCGAACCGCGGGCCCCTCGGCGTCCCCGCGATCAGCAGCGCCAGCGCGCGGTCGTGGCCGAGCCTGCCGAGCGCGGTGAGCCCGTACGCCGCGAGGGAGGCCGACGCCGCCACGTTCGCGTACCGCTCGCCCGGGCCCGGGGGCAGCGGTGCGGGCCGCTCGTAGCCCGGGACGGCGTCGTGGCGGTACGTGCCCTCGTGCACGGCCAGCCTGCGCGCCCAGTTCCCCCACGCCGTGCGGCGGGCCTGCACCTCCGCGTACCGGGCGGCGGCCAGTACGGCGGCCACCATCGCGCCCAGCGGCCGGTACGTCAGCGCCGTCACCACCAGGTTCGCCGCGGCGAAGCCCCGCTCCGCGGCCGGCTCGCCGATCCGGCGGGCGAGGCCCTCACGCAGCGGCGGCATCGACTCCACGAGCTGGAGCGCCGAGATCACCACCGGCGGCAGGCCCCGCAGCCCGACGGCGTTCCCCACCGATGCCACGCCCACCGCCACCAGGCCCGCTCCGAGCCGTACGGCCGCGCCGATCCGTGCCCCCGGCGCCCCGGGGTAGCCCACCGGCGGCCGCCCCGCATCCACGCCCCCGGCGCGCCGGGCACGGAGCGCCTCCTCCTCGGCGGCCGCGTCCGCGGCGGCGACGACGCCGACCAGGGTCTCCGGATCGGTCTCCGGCCCGCAGCCGACGTACACGCAGCCCAGCGTGCCGTTCACCTCGGCCCGGCTCACCCCCGTCACCCGGCGCAGCGCGGCCTCCAGCTCACGCGCCGCGGATGCCGTCCCGGGCCGTCCCAGGCGCCGTACCTCGATCTGCACGCCTCCGGGGGTCCGCCAGAGCCGGGGCCCGCGGGGCCGCAGCATCGGCCCGACCACCGGCAGCGCCGCCGGTACGCCGGTCAGCCCCTGCGCGACGGCCCGGACCGTCGAGGCCACGGCCGCACTCGTCGAGGGCACCACCGACGCGGGCAGCACGGACCTGGTGAGCACGGAGGACAGCTGTGGCCAGATCACGTGCGGCCTCCACCATCGGCCGACGGGGGACGGTGTCGCCGCCTCGGCGGACGACACGGCTCCACCTCAGTATGTGCAGGTCCCAGCAGCCTCGCCCGGCACAGACGCGCCTGATGGGCCGGGTGGCCGAGTGCCCCCTACGGCATGAGCGAATCCGGAAATCAGGCGTGATCGTCGGCGGCGCGCGGCGCGCAGCCCAGCACGTGCTCCTTCACCAGGCGGCCGATGTCCGGATCGCGCCGCCGGAACGCCTCGACCAACTCCTCGTGCTCCTCGGCGTAGGACTGCTGGACCGTGCCCAGCCAGCGGATGGACAGCGTCGTGAAGACCTCGATGCCGAGGCCCTCCCAGGTGTGCAGCAGCACCGAGTTGCCGGCCGCCCGGACCAGCTCGCGGTGGAAGGCGACCGTGTGCCGCACCTGGGCCGTGCCGTCGGACTTGCGGTCGGCCTCGTACAGGGCGGCGACATGCGGCTGCAGGGCCGAACAGTCCTGGGACAGCCGCTCCGCGGCCAGCTCTGCCGCGATCGCCTCCAGGCCGGCCCGGACCGGGTAGCTCTCCTCCAGGTCGGCCGCCGTCAGATTCCGCACCCGTACGCCCTTGTTCGGCGCCGACTCGATCAGCCGCAGCGACTCCAGCTCGCGCAGCGCCTCCCGCACCGGCGTCTGGCTGACCTCCAGTTCGGTGGCGATGCGCCGCTCCACGATCCGCTCGCCCGGCTGCCAGCGTCCGCTGATGATCCCCTCGAGGATGTGCTCGCGGATCTGTTCGCGCAGCGAGTGGACGACGGGCGCGGTCATGAGGGCTCCTTAGGGAGGGGCAATCCAGACCCCGGGGCGTTTGACGTTTAGACAATAAGGCCGCCGGACCGTCCCGGAGGGGCGCGCGGGGGCGCTTTCGCGCAGGTGAGACGAGACTTACACGCCCCGGCAACGCGCGGCGGCCCCACCCAGAAAACTCCAGGTGGGGGAGCCGCACTACCCGTCCGGTTCTTTTCGAGAAATCAGAGGCCGAGCTCGAACTCGCCCGCCTCCAGGATCGCCTTGACCGCCGTCAGGTAACGGGCCGCGTCGGCGCCGTCCACCAGGCGGTGGTCGTAGGAGAGGGTCAGGTAGGTCATGTCGCGGACGCCGATGACCGTGCCCTCCTCGGTCTCGATGACGGCCGGGCGCTTGACCGTGGCACCGATGCCGAGGATCGCGACCTGACCCGGCGGAACGATGATCGTGTCGAACAGCGCACCGCGCGAGCCGGTGTTGGAGATGGTGAAGGTCGCGCCCGCGAGCTCGTCCGGCGTGATCTTGTTGCCGCGGACCTTGCCCGCCAGGTCGGCCGTGGCCTTGGCGATACCGGCGATGTTGAGGTCACCGGCGTTCTTGATGACCGGGGTCATCAGGCCCTTCTCGGAGTCCACCGCGATACCGATGTTCTCGGTGTCGAAGTAGGTGATGGTTCCCTCGGCCTCGTTGATCTTGGCGTTGATGACCGGGTGGGCCTTCAGCGCCTGCGCGGCGGCCTTGACGAAGAACGGCATCGGGGAGAGCTTGACACCCTCGCGCGCCGCGAACGAGTCCTTGGCCTGGGCGCGCAGCCGCATCAGGCGGGTCACGTCGACCTCGACGACCGAGGACAGCTGGGCCTGCTCGTGCAGCGCCTTGACCATGTTGTCGCCGATGACCTTGCGGATGCGCGGCATCTTGACGGTCTGGCCACGGAGGGGGGAGACCTCCAGGACCGGCGCCTTCTTGGCGGCCGGAGCAGCGGCAGCGGCCGGAGCCGGAG